>NZ_JBFTRY010000057.1:0-27929 GCF_056399745.1 Dyella sp. 01N36 | reverse complement strand
GGGCAATGTCAGTCGCGCGCAGGGTGCGCTCCCACAGGGAAGRGTGCATCGGCACGGCATCGATGTAGCGCAGCGCAACACCCCAATGCGACACTGCGCGGCGACCTCGTCACGGAACAGCACTCATGCGCCTCGGCCTAGCCGCCAACCAGCTGCACCACGCCCACGCCAACGCCGCGCTGTTCCGCTGGCTGCATGCGTGCGAGGCGGGCATCCGCGAACTGGAATTGGGCCTGCATGCGGTGGGACGCACCTACGATGCGATTCATCGCGCCGGTTACCTGGAGCGCTATCTTCCGCTGCGGCGCTATCCCTATGGCCGCGAAGGCGGCCTGATGAAGCTGGTGGCCGAGGTCGTAGGTCTGGGCGATGAGCGCGTGCTCGATGGCGCCATCTACCTGATCGATCCGGTCGACCCGTCTTCGATTTTTCCCGAGGCGATCGCGCTCAAGCGCCAGTGCGTGATCCACGGCAAGCCCTTTATTTCCACCGTCGCCACGGCACGCGACTGGATCGAGATGGAGCGCATCCACGCGGGACTTCTGCCTGACCCCGGCGCCCAGATATTTCACGATCTCCAATCGCAGACGCTGGCGCTGATTGCACATGACGCCATGAAGCCGCAGATGCTGGCCTATGCCGCCGAACACTTCGACGTGCTGTCGCGCTTTGTGCATCGCGTGGCTACCGGCACCACCGGCCAGCGCCTCAATGAACTGGCGTGGAGCCGCGGCTGGCCGCAGGACCAGGCATGGGTGGAGCGTTACCAGAGCGGCCCACTGGGCGGCGACGCGCAGATTGCCGATCTGGTGCTCGAACGCCGCTGCCAGCGCGCGATCTTTTTTGAAGACCCGCACGTGGCACGCCAGCATGAAGCCGACATCCAGCTGCTCGAGCGTGCTGTCACCACGCGAACCGACGACGCAGTCTGCATGACCACACCCAAGGTCGCAGCGCGCTGGGCCGCCGCCGTGGAGCGGCGAGCGAGCCGCTGATCGGTGAGGGGTGCATACTGGCGCACTCGTCGCGTCGTGATCGTGGAGCAGGTATTCCCATGTGCGTGATTGCATTCGCCTGGCAGGCGCATCCGCGCTGGCGGCTTGTTCTGATCGGCAACCGCGATGAATTCCATGCGCGTCCCAGCTTGCCGCTGGCGCGCTGGGAACAGCCGTCCATCGTCGCCGGAAAGGATCTGGAAGCCGGGGGCACCTGGCTGGGCGTGGCCGACGACGGACGCTGCAGCGTGGTGACCAATGTGCGCGATCCGCGCGACCCGCAGTTGGGACGATCCCGCGGCCTGCTCGCGCTCGACTATCTCGCCGGCCGCGACGATGCCGTAGCCCACGCCGCGTCGCTGCTGCACACAGCGGCCGACTATCGGCCGTTCAATCTGCTGACGTTCGACGCCACCCACGCGTTCTATATCGGCAACCGTCCGGATTCGCGCGCGCAAGCGGTGCAACCCGGCGTGCATGGGCTGTCCAATGCCGACTTCAATACACCGTGGCCGAAGACGCGCGCCTTGATGGATCATTTGAGCGCGTGGATAGCGGCGGGGCAGGATGATGAATTCGCGCCGCTGTTTGCCGCGCTGGCCGATCCGCATGTGTATCCGGATGATCAGCTGCCTGATACCGGTGTTGGCGTGGAACGCGAGCGCTGGCTGTCGTCGGCCTTCATCCGCGGTGATCGCTATGGCACGCGTGCCAGCACCGTGGTGGCGATCGGCCACGACGGGCGCGGTCTAGTAGTGGAGCGGCGGTTTGGTCCGAATGGAAGCGACGAGGGCGAGACTGCGGTTCCGTTCTAGCCACTCTCTGTGGGAGCGCACCCTGTGCGCGACGGCCACGCCTGGGTGCATTGCTCCGTTGGATTGTCGCGCACAGGGTGCGCTCCCACACACACAGCGCGGCGTCGTTACTCGCCCGATTTCTCGGGAAACTCGCCGTCTACGTAATACCAGCGCCCTTGCTCCCGCACGAAGCGGCTGACCTCATGCATGCGTTGTGCCTTGCCGCCGCCCAGGCGAAGACGGGCGACAAATTCGACGACCGCCTGATCGCCGTCGCTCTCATGCCGCTTGATGGCCAGACCCAGCCACGTCGGCGCCGGTTGCTGCGCACTGAGCTTGAGATGGGCGGGGCGCGTACTGGGGTGCCAGGTGGCCAGCAGATAGTCTTCGCGCTTGAGCACGTAGGCACTGTAACGCGAGCGCATCAGTTGTTCGGCAGTAGTGGCCGCGGCACCCTCATGAAGCAGGCCGCAGCAGCGCGCATAGCCGTCGTTGTTGCCGCAGGGGCAGGGCGTGAGCGTGTCGATGGCTTGGACGTAAGGGCGCATGGCGTGGGGCGGGCGCGAGCAGGGGCGCCCTCTGATGCGCATCCTGACGCGATCGCGGCAAAAATGCCAATGATTGGACGGCCAATCCGTTCAGCGGGCGCGCCGCCAGATGCGCAGGCGATTATTGGCCGGCATGGCGACGTCGTCGATCAGCTCGAAGCCGGCGATCTCGGCCAGCGCATCCACCGCTTCGGCATCACGGATGCGCATATGGCTGCCGCGCTCCTGCAGCCAGTCGTCGAACGCGGCGTTGCTCTGGCTGGTGTAGTGGCCGTCGTAGTTGAACGGACCGTAGATCGCCAGCGTCGCGTCGTCCGTGGTTACCTCAGGCAGACGCGAGAACAGCAGCTCCACTTCGTCCCAGCTCATGATGTGCAAGGTGTTGGCGCTGAACACGGCGTCATAGCGACGGGGCGGCCACGGCCCATTCACATCCAGCACCAAGGGAGCGGGTGTATTGGGAAGCTGCGCCTCGTCCAGCCATAGCCGGATGCCGGGCAGGTACTCGCTGCGATCCGTGCATTGCCACAGCAGATCTGGCATGGCCGATGCAAAGTGGATCGCATGCTGTCCGGTGCCGCTGCCGATCTCCAACACCTGCCGGCAGCCGGCGAAATGCGTGCGCAATACCTCGAGGATGGGGGCGCGATTGCGCTCGCAGGAGGGCGCGTTGGGTTTATCCACTCAGGCGGGCCGCCCGCGCAGCACGCGAGCGGGCAGCATCAACATGGCGCCCAGGAAGGCGAATACGGCGCCCACGGTGATGCCCACCAGGCGAAACGGCAGCGCAATCAGCCACACGATGGGATAGAGCACGAGCGCCAGCAGCGCGAGCGGCCAGCAGAACACCAGCAGCAACAGCCAAAGCAGGAAGGCAACCATGGCCCGATCCTCATGCCGAAAACAGCGCCACTCTAGCTCAGCCCGCCTGGGCGGCGTAGATGACTAGTTTCACCCCATGGGATTCACGCCGATCAGCCATGTGTGCAGCCACCAGGCGAATACGAACCAGCCCACCACGCCGGCCACCACGGTGATGATGTCGCCCTTGGCCGTGCCGGCCGGGTAAACCACGCCCGCGGCGCGATCGCGGCGGCGCGCGCTGACGAAATCCACGATGGCCCACAGCAGAAAGGCGCCGAACAACACGACGTCATGCAACATGCCGGTCGCCAGCAGATGGCCGAACGCCCAGACCTTCACGCCCGCCAGCATCGGATGGCCGAGCTTGGCCTTGAAGTGATTGGCCGGCACGTAGGCTGCCGCGACCAGCACAAAGGCCAGCAAAGTGAAAAGCGCGTTGAGATGGCGCAGCCACAGCGGCGGCACGTAGAGCAGTACGGGCTGCTGTCGCGCCAGGCCAAAGCCCATCACGATCAGCACGAAACCGATGATCGATACGACGGAATAAAGCCCCTTCCAGCGCATCTCGCCCAGCTGCGCGCGACGTTGCGTGCGCCATGGGTCGGCAAAAATGCGCAGGGAGTGGACGCCGAGGAACAACACCAGGCCGAGGATGAGCAGTGCCATGCGGATCACCTAGACGGGCGGAGTGTTCCGATCATGGCACGCATCGAGGGCCGGCCGCATGCGCCGAAGGTTGAGCTGTCAGCCGCCCTGCTGGACGACGCAGGCGACGAGCGCCACCGAGCCCTCATGCAACTCAATGGGACTGGTATCGGGCTGCCACGCGTCGCCCGCACTCAACGGCCCGTCCAGCGTGTCCGCCGTGCCGCGGGCGAGGTAAACCAGGATGCCCTCGGGCGGCATCACGTGACTGCAGAGTCCGGCAATCACCTCGATGCGACCGCTGGCCGCCGCACGCCGCACCATCAGATTGAAATCGCGCGTGGCACCGCCGGCCATCGCCACATCCACCTGTGCTTCGCCGGCAAAAGCAAACGGCTCCAGTGGCGTGGTCAGCGCGTGTTGCTGCTTGCCATCCAGCGTCATGGTGAAGCCGTCGCCATCGAGCAGCACGATCTGGCGGTCGATACCGGGAAAGATGGAGAACGGCGCGGCGCTGTTCACCTCGGCCACGCTGATGCGCCAGATGAAATCATCGCTGCCGGCATCGGCCGGAAAGCGGGCGATTTCACGCGTGACACCCATGCCGTTCTTCCACGGCTGGGGTTTCATGTCGGCGGCACGAAGGATGCGGAAACTCATGCAACTTTCTCGATGACACGGGTAAACGGAGGCAGCGCGCGCAGCATGCGCTCGCCGTAACGCTTGAGCACCACGCGGCGGTCGAGCAGCACGATGCGGCCGCGGTCGGTTTCGGTGCGGATCAGGCGGCCGCAATATTGCGTGAGCTGCCGCGTCGCTTCCGGCACGGTGACTTCGATAAAAGGATTGCGGCCGCGCGATTCCAGCCATTCGGCGTAGGTCGCACCCACCGGATCGGTCGGCACGGCGAACGGCAGCTGCGTGATCACCACCGTTTCGCACAGCTTGCCGGGCAGGTCGAGACCTTCGCCGAACGAGGCCAGGCCAAACAGCGTGCTGCCCTTGCCGGCTTCGACGTCGACGATGTGCTCGGCGACCAATTGCGCCTTGCCCAGCGAGCCCTGCGCGCGCACCTTGCGTACGAATTCGATGGGCAGTTTCTGCAGCACGCGGTCGAGTTTGACGCGTGAGGTGAACAGCACGAGGTTGCCGGCGCTCCAGTCCAGATGCTCGGCAAGCCAGTCGCAGATTTCCTGCACGTGTTCCTCGCGAGCATCGGGCAGCGAGCGCATCGCCGGCACTTCCAGGCGTGCCTGCATGGCCAGGTCGAACGGCGAAGGCAGGCTCAGTGTCACCGCATCGTCGGGCAAGCCCACCGAGTCGGCAAAACCGCGGAAATTGCCGCCCGCGCTCAGCGTCGCCGAGGTCATCACCACGCCGCTAGCATTGCCCCACAGCACGCTGCGCAGCAGACCACCGGCGGACACCGACGAGGCATGGCAGACCAGCTGCTGGTCGCCGCTCAGCGTGACCCAGCGGGCGAGCGGCGGCGCGTTGTCGCCATCGGTCGCCGACCACGCGCGCCAGGTGCGCACCTGGCGGTCGATGCGCTCCAGCGCCATGCCCAGTTCGCGCGACAGCGCTTCATGGGTGGGGCCGGTCTCGGTCATCTCCAGCACGGCGCGGCGCACGGCGCCGACCCAGCGTTCGATCTCGCCGGTGAAGACATACAGTGCGCGCGCGTGTTCCACCCAGGCCTCGGGCAACTGACCGAGCGAGCCGCGGTACATCGGCTCCTGATCGTCGGGCGACGGCAGCCAGCTCAGGCGGATCTCGCGCTCCAGTTCCTCCAGGCCATTGCTGAGGTCCTGCAGCTTCTGGTCGCCGGCGTCGAGCGAGAGCTTGCCGATCACTTCCTTGTCGGTCAGCGAATAGGCGGCGTGGGTCTGCCGGCCCAGACGGCTCAGCTGGCGCACCGCCACGTTCATGTAGACCTCGGCCGCACCGCGATCGATCGCCTTGGCCGGCACGTGGTGGCCTTCGTCGAAGATGTAGAGCGTTTCATCGGGCTTGGGCAGGATCACGCCACCGAAACCGTCTTCTTCGCGCGGCATGGTGAGATCGGCCAGCACCAGATCCTGGTTGGCCACGATGATCTCCGCATCGCCCACCGCGCGGCGCGCGGCAAAGAACGGACACTGCATGAAATGCGCGCACTTGCGGCTGGTGCAGCCGCCGGCGCTGGTGGTGATCATCGGACGCAGCACGTCGCTGATGGGTTCGGGCGCCACGTCGATGTCGCCGTCCCACTCGTGCCGGTCGAACAAGTCCATCAGCTTGGTCAGCGCTTTCTTGTCGCGCTCCTGCGGCGGCTTGCTCCACAGCGCGAGATCGGCATCGAAACCCAGGCCCATCTGCGCGGTTTCATTGAGGCTGTTGCTCGCCATCGCCAGATTGCGCGGACACAGGTAACGTCCGCGGCCCTTGGCCAGGGCCACCTTGGCCTCGGTGCCATTGAGCTTGAGATAGAGCGGAATATCGCGCTGGACCAGCTGTTCCTGCAGCGCCACGGTGGCGGTGGCGATCAGCAGCTTCTTCTTCTGCGCCCGCGCCACTTCGACGCCGGCGATCAGATAAGCCATCGATTTGCCGGTGCCGGTGGGCGCCTCGATCACCGCGGCGCCACCTTCCTGTGCCAGCGCCTTGGCCACCTCGGCGATCATCTTTCCTTGTGACGCGCGGGCGCGAAAGCCGGGCAGGCCTTCCTTGAGGCGCGTATAGGAAGCGCGGATCGCGTCTTTGGTGGTATCGGTCAGCATCGGGCGGGTCGGGCGCGAAACGGCGCGTCGGAGGCGCATTCTCGCATGCCCGCACCGGCCCTGCCGGCCCGCTCATGGGCTGCCCGAAAAGCGCCCAAAAAAGAAGCGGATGGCCGTGGCCACCCGCTCACTCTCCACCAGGTTGGAATGCCCCAGCGCTTCCGGGCTGCTGAACGACTGGATATCCAGCTCCCGGAAGCGCGGCCCGCGTCGCCGCGAGCCCATGCACCATCCGTAGGCAGGTGGGGCGAGGGGTATTTTCGCGGGCCGGGCGATGCGGGGCTACGGGATGCGTCTGAAACAGCGCTTAGTCAGCGGTGGCGTTGATGCTCGTTGCCACCGCTTCGGCCACGCGTATCCCATCCACCGCCGCGGAAAGAATGCCGCCTGCATAACCGGCGCCTTCGCCGGCCGGGTAGAGGCCGCGTGTGTTGAGGCTCTGGTAATCCTCGCCACGACGGATGCGCACGGGTGAAGACGTGCGCGTTTCCACGCCGGTGAGCACGGCGTCATGCATGGCGTAGCCCTTGATCTGGCGATCGAACGCCGGCAGCGCTTCGCGGATCGCTTCGATGGCGTAGTCGGGCAGCAAGTCGGCAAGGTCGGTGAGGTGCACGCCGGGTTTGTAGGAAGGCTGCACGTTGCCGAATTCGGTCGATGCCTTGCCCTTGATGAAGTCGCCGACCAGCTGGCCTGGCGCGCTGTAATCGCGGCCGCCCATGTCATACGCTCGTGATTCGAGGGCGCGTTGCAGGGCAATGCCGGCCAGCGGACTGCCGCTGTCGTCGAAGGCGGCGAAATCCTTGGGCTCGATGCCGACCACCACGGCCGCGTTCGCATTGCGCTCGTTGCGCGAATACTGACTCATGCCATTGGTGACGACGCGCTCGGGTTCCGATGCCGCGGCAACCACGGTGCCGCCCGGGCACATGCAGAAGCTGTAGACCGAGCGGCCGTTCTTGCAGTGATGGACCAGCTTGTAGTCGGCGGCGCCGAGTATCGGATGACCCGCCTGCGGTCCGAAGCGTGCCTGGTCGATGATCGACTGCGGATGCTCCACGCGGAAGCCGATCGAAAACGGCTTCGCTTCCATGTACACGCCGCGATCGTGCAGCATGAAGAACGTATCGCGCGCACTGTGTCCCACCGCGAGCACCACATGGTCGCTCAGCAGCTGCTCGCCACTGGCCAGCACTACGCCGCGCAGCTGGCGCGAGCCATCGGCAGCGGTGTCCACCAGCAGATCATCCACGCGCTGAGTGAAGCGGATTTCGCCGCCGAGTGCCTGAATGGTTTCGCGCATCGCTTCCACCATCGTCACGAGGCGGAACGTGCCGATATGCGGCTTGCTGACGTATAGGATTTCTTCCGGGGCACCCGCATTCACGAATTCCGTGAGCACCTTGCGCCCATGGTGATGCGGATCGGAAATCTGGCTGTRCAGCTTGCCGTCGGARAASGTGCCSGCGCCGCCTTCGCCGAACTGCACGTTGGATTCGGGCTCGAGCTGGCGCTTGCGCCACAGGCCCCAGGTATCCACCGTGCGTTCGCGCACGGCCTTGCCGCGATCGAGAATGATGGGCTTGTAGCCCATCTGCGCCAGCAGCAATCCGGCGAACAGGCCGCAGGGACCGAAGCCGATCACGATCGGGCGCTGCTTGAGATCGGTCGGCGCCTGCGCCACGAAGCGATAGTTCGTGTCGGGCGTGGGCTGCACATGCTTGTCGTCGGCATGGCGCTTGAGCAGGCCGGCTTCATCGGCCACTTCCACATCCAGCGTGTAGATCAGCTGGATGCTGCCTCGCTTGCGCGCGTCATAGCCGCGACGGAAGACCGAAACGCTGTGCAGGCCGTCCTTGCCCAGCCCCAGCTTGGCGCGCACGGCAGCATCGATGGCGCCCTCGGCGTGGTCGAGCGGGAGCTTGATGTCGGTGAGTCGGATCATGCGGGCACGGGGTCAGGCGGTCTGGCCGGGGATTTTCGCATGTCTGGGGGTTTGGGGTTCTGCAGCGCCCAGTGTGGGAGCGCACCCTGTGCGCGACTCAATCTTGCGACAGCGGTCAGCCCTCCGCCGCCACCTGCCGCAACGTCTGCTCAAACACCTCAGGCGGCTGGCCACCCTGCACCAGGTACCGATCATTGATGATCACCGACGGCACCGCGCGCACGCCCTGCGACTGGTAGAACTGCTCCTGCGCGCGGACATCCTGCGCGTAGCGGCCCTCGTCCAGCACGCGGCGCGCTTCACCGGCGTCCAGACCCACCGATGCGGCCACGTCGACCAACACGTCGCGCGAGCTCACGTCACGGCCGTCGGTGAAGTACGCCCCCAGCAAGGCCTGCTTGAGTTCCGCCTGGCGGCCTTCGAGCGCGGCCCAATGCAGCAAGCGATGCGCATCGAAGGTATTGACGATGCGGTTGCGCTTGTCCATGTTGAAGGTGAAGCCCAGCGCAGCGCCGCGTTCGCGGATGGCTTCCTGGTTCTGCTTGATCTGCGCCGGCGAGCTGCCGTACTTGTGCGCGATGTGCTCGATGATGTCTTCGCCCTCGGGCGCCATCTTCGGGTTCAGCTCGAATGGCTGGAAATGCAATTCCACCGCCACCTCGTCGCCCAGATTCTGCAGCGCCTGCTCCAGCGATTTGAGGCCGACGGCGCACCACGGGCACACCACGTCGGAGACGAAGTCGATCTTGATGGGTTTGGCGTTGGCCATGGGCAAGTCCTCGATGCGATCCCGGCTAAATGGGATCGGACAAGGCGCCAATCAAGTGCCGCCCCGGTCCGCCAGACCCATTCCCCAGGCGTCCGGGATGTTGCGGCTGCTGGCCAAAAAAAAGGGCGGCGCAGGTTCGCAAAGCCCTGCGCCGCCCCGGTCTTGCAGCCCGGCTTACGGCTTGCCGATGAAATCCATCTTGCCCAGCTCGGCACCCGCCTCGCGAAGAATCGCGTAGGCAGTGGTGCAGTGGAAGAACACGTTCGGGATCACAAAGTGCAGCAGATAGCCTTCGCCTTCGAAGTGCTGCTCGCCCGAACGCATCTTGAGCGTGATCGCGCGCGTTTCGCTGCCGTCGATCTGGTCGGCCTTGAAGCTCTTGATGTAGTCGATAGCGCGCTCGATGCGTGCATGCAGTTCGGCGAAGGTGGTTTCGTTGTCCTCGAACTTCAGCGGATCCACGCCGGCCAGTCGCGCGCAGGCGTTCTTGGCCATGTCGGTGGCGATCTGCACCTGGCTGGTCAGCGGCAGCATGTCGGCGGTGAGGCGGGCCTGCAGCAGCAGGGAGGGCTCGAACTTGCGCGCCTGCGCGTGCGCCTCGCCCTTGCGCAGCACGTGCTGCAGATTGCTCAGGGCGCGCAGGAAAACAGGAACGGAAGCCTGGTACATCGACAAAGTCATGGGGAATGCTCCGGTGGTTCTAGGGGAGTGATGGTGGCTTGCAAAGGGATCACCGAGGACGGTTCGCCCGGGATGGTATGAGGCACGGGTTCCTCGCCCTTGGCGAGGTCCTGCGTATGCCGCGTCGCGCGCAGCGCGATCACGGTGCCGATGGCCAGCAATACGGCCGACAGCACGAAGGCCAGGCCAGGCAGGTGATACGGCGACGACGGCGAAATCGAGAACGAAAACACCTGGGCGAACAGGAACGGGCCAAAGATGCCCGCAAAACTCGCCAGGCTGCTGATGGCGCCCTGCAGGCGACCTTGTTCGGCCGCATCCACTTCGTGCGTCATCAGCGACTGGATCGGCGGCTGCGAGAGGCCCCACAGCGCCATCAGCGGAATACCCATCAGGAAGGCAAAACCGGTGTCGGCCAGGCCCATCACCAGGAACGAGCCGATGCCGCACAGCATGCCGCCCAGCATCAGCCGGCGTTCGCCGAAACGCGGGGCCAGACGTCGGGTCAGCACGGCCTGTACGAAGCCATCGCAGGCGCCGACAAGCATCAGCACATAACCCACCGCCTGCGGACCCCAGTGGTAGCGATAATCGGCGTACAGCACGAAGGTGGTCTGCAGCACGTAATGCGCCAGATACACCAGGAACATCACCACGGCCAGGCGCATCACCAGCGGATAGCGCGCGAGCAGTTTCAGCGAGCCGAGCGGGTGCGCGCTGTGCATTTCGAAGCGCGGCGTGCGGCGTTCCTTGGGCAGCGATTCGGGCAGCACGAAAAAGCCGTAGAGGAAATTGCAGGCGGCCAGGCTACCGGCCACCCAGAACGGCAGGCGCAGGTGGATATCACCGAGGAAACCGCCCAGCCCCGGCCCGATGATGAAACCCAGCCCGAACGCGCTGCCGAGGATGCCGTAGGCCGCCGCGCGTTTTTCCTTGGGCRTGATATCGGCGATATACGCATTGGCCGTGGTGAAGCTCGCGGCCGTCATGCCCAGCACCACGCGCGCCACGAACAACAGCCATAGCGTGGGGGCCATCGCGAGCACGAAGAAGTCGATGGCCAGGCCCGCATTGGAGATCAGGATCACCGGCCGGCGCCCAAAGCGATCGGACAACGCGCCCTGCACCGGCGAGAACGCGAACTGCACGATCGCAAACACCGTGCTGAACACGCCGACCCACCAGGCCGCATTCGCGATGCCGCCACCGGCGAGCTGCTCGATCAAATGCGGCAGCACCGGGATGACGATGCCGAACGCCAACATGTCCAGCACCACGGTGACGAAAATGAACGCCAGCGCGGCGCGGCGGCGCGGATGGAGCTCGGGGTCGGCGGTCTGGTCCATGGGGGCGGCTGGCGGTGAGACGCGCACGATAGCCGATTCCAGATGACGCTGTGTGTGCAGTGCAGTAGGAGGGCGCAACGCCTTCTGTTGTGGGAGCGCACCCTGTGCGCGACAGTCGCTACGAAGCCGACCGGTGAGGCCAGTCGCGCACAGGGTGCGCTCCCACAACAACAGAGGGGTGAGGGCGATTCAACCCTGCGGTGGCTGCGTCAGCTCGCGCGCGTCGAGATAGCCGTCGTGATTGCGGTCCAGCTTGTGGAACTGACGGCGCAGGTTGTCCTGGAACTGCTTGAGCGTGATGGGTTTGCCGTGGCCGCCGGGCAACTCATCGGTTTGGAGCACGCCGTCACCATTGGTATCGAGCCGGTAGAAGCCCTGGCTCAGATGCGCCACGTACTCCGCCTCGCTCACCCGCCCATCGCCATCGGTGTCGAACTCCCGCAGGTATTCGGCCGGCGTGGACTGCGCCCACGCGATCACCGGCCCCAGCAGCAGGCCTGCCAGCATTGCAGCGCGGGCAGGCCGCCGCATCATGCGGCTTCGGTCCGGCGGCGCAGCACGGCCAGCGGCTGCGCCCAGGTGGCGCCGGGGCGGCGCTTGCTGGTGACCAGGGTGAGGTCGCTGGGCTGGAACACGTTGATGTTGTGCGTGGCCGGCGTGGTGAGGATGTACTGGGCGCGCGTGGACTTGAGGAAGGCACCCACCTTGTCGATGTTGAAGATGTCCAGGTGCGCGAACGGCTCGTCGATGAAGACGAAGCCGCCGGGGCGATCCTCGTCGCGCATCAACGCCACCAGCAGCAAGAGTGACTTCATCACCTGCTGGCCGCCCGAGGCCTCGCCGTCGTCCATGCCGATCCAGCCCTTCTTGTCGAACTCGAAGCGCACGTTGAGGCCGGCCTGGGCCAGGGCGAGGTCTTCATTCACCAATTCAGGCAGGTCCGTTTCCACGCCGATGCCGGCCAGATCCGCCAGCACTTTCAGGTTGCGCGCATAACGCTTGACCGTATTGCGCAGCACGTTGAGATACGCGGCGCGCGCTTCCGTCGTGATGCGGCCGGCACGTTCCAGATGCACGCGACGGCGCTGCAGATCCTCGCGCAGGCCTTCGTGGTCGTTGGCGTATTTGTCGCGCAGCGGCAGCACGCCGTCGTCGGTTTCCCAGTGCCCTTCGTTGAGGCGACGCTCGATGCGGTCGATCTCGCGACGTACGGCAGCGGGCGACTCATAGCGTTCGCGCAGTTCCAGCATGGCGCGGCGCGAACGATGCGACGGGCGCACGTGGCTGCGCTTGTGGCGGAAAGCCTTCAGGCGATCGACCTGCTCGTGACGGTATTGCGCAAACTGGCGCGCGCTGTCGGCCAGCTGCTGCTGCGCCTGTTTGTGCTCGCGCGCTTCGTTGTCGCGCTGGCGGGAGTTCTGCTGGCGCTGCTCGCGCACGCCTTCGTAATGCGCCTCGGCAGCGGCGTAGCTGTCGGCGCAGCGCTGCACGTCGTCCTGCAGCGAAGACAGCGCTTCGTGCGCCACGGCAAATTCATCGGCGCGGTCGGCGAGCTGGTTGCTGGCGTTGGCGCCGCGCAGCAGGCTTTCGGCGTCGCTGGCCTGTTCCTGCCAGGTCTTGCGCTTGTCGCCGATGGCGCGCAGCTGTTTCTCGATCTGCTGCAGTCGCTCTTCGCCCTCGCGCAGCTGGCGTTCGCGCGCGGCACTGCCGAAGTACACATCGTCGACACCGAGGTGACGTCCGCCGCGGCGCTCGCGGAAATAACCCTGCGGCGTGATCCAGTCCTGCTCCTTGCCGAGCTTGGCGCCGTCGGCCACGTCTTCCACGCGGCGGATGCGGTCGAGCTGGCGCAGCAGCCATTCCGGCGCCGCTGCGGTGAAGTCGACCACTTCCAGCAGCGAGCCACGCGTGGCCGCGATGCTGGGCGAGCGTTCGGCCACCACGAAATGCTTGTAGCGGTGTTGCTCGCCCAGGCGCCACGCTGCTTCGCGGTCACGCGGGTGATCGAGCAGCACCACATGGCGATAGCCGGCGAGCACCGCTTCCACTGCTGCCTGCCAGCGCGGCTCGGTGATCTCGACGATCTCGCTGAGCATGCTGTGGCCGATGCTGGCCTCGTCCAGGGCGCGTCGGAACGATTGCTCGAACTCCGGCGTGTAGCGCTGGCCGCGACGCCAGGCGCCGAGTTGCGCGGTCAGTGTCGACAACTGCTCGCGCAGTCGTGCTTCGTCATTCTGCAGGCGACCAAGCTGGCTGCGTGCTTCGACAAGCTGCTTGCCTTGCTGCTCGTGATCGGCGCCGTCCTGTTCGGCGACCAGTTTGCGCAGATGCTGCTCCTGCTTGAGCAAGGTGGCGTTCTCTGTTTCGGCGCGGCGCGCTTCGTCGAGCTGCTGCTTGGCCTGCTGGCGGACCTGGTCGGCTGCGTGCTGTTCGCCTCGCAGCGATTCTTCCTTGACGTCCAGCGCTTGCAGGCCCCGCTGCAGCTCCACGTCGCGCGCGGACAGATCGCGACACTTGCGCTTGAGGCCGAGCAACTGGGGACGCGCACCACGGATGGCCGCGTGCAGTTCGGCCAGTTCGGTGCGCGGGAGCGTTTCGGCGACCAGGTCGGTGTGCTCATGTTTGAGCGCATCCCACTCCTGCCATGAGCGCACGCGGCCCTCGGCCTCCTGCAGGCTCACGCCGATCAGGGAGAGCTGATGTTCCAGGCCGTGCAGCTCGCGATCGGCTTCGGCTTGTTCGTTGCGGGCGCGCTGATAGTCATCCAGCACGGTCTTGTCGCCGAACACGTCGAACACCAGGTCCAGCAGGGCCTTCGGCGGCAGCTGGCACAGCTTGTCGGTGGCGCCTTGTTCCAGCGTGAGCACGCGGCGGATTGCCTGCGACAAGCCGGCGCCTTCCAGCCGCACGCGGTAGTCGCGCAAGCCGAGGAAGTCGTTGCGTGCTTCGATCTCGTCGACGCTGACATCGCCGCCCATCACGGCGTACTGGCGCTGCCACTCGCCGCCCTTCTTCTGGATGCGCACCGCCAGCGTCACTTCGCTGTCCATGATCGGGAAGAACGGACGCTCGCCGCGCGGTCCGGGCACATTGCCCACGCGCGCACGCAGCCAGGCGAACGGTTTGCCGTTGTGGCGCAGATAGCTCTTGTAGTCGCGGTTGCCGGCGCAGTCGATGGTGAGCAGGGTGCGCAGCGCGTCGAGCAGGGTGGTCTTGCCCGAACCGTTCGGGCCCACCACGGTGACGATATTGGTATCCAGCGGCAGGCTGAAGCGCTGCCAGTAGTCCCAGTGGATGACCTCGAGGCTGCGGAAATCAAACATCGTGGATCACTTCGCTGTCTTCACTGATTTCATTTACGTCGTCGTCGGCATCGTCGTAGAGCGGTTCATCGTCGCTGCCGATGTCGTCGCGCGGCGTGAGGCCTGCCAGCAGGTCGCTCAGCGCGCCATCGAGGATGCGTCGCGCGGTGCGTTCGTAATCGAACACCAGATCCAGCAACGGTCCTTCGGCCAGCTCGCCCTTGCGCCGCGCGATGAAGCCGTGGCGCGAAAGCAGGCCGAGGTTGAAATTCACGCGCGTCTTGCCGCCGAGCTTCTCACCGAAATCGGCGAGCAGCGTGCGCTCGGCCACGATGGGCGATAGCGCCGCATCGCGCGAAATCGGCTTGGCTTCGGCGAACATCTGCTTTTGCGAAGCATCGGCCTCGGCCTGTTGACGTTCGAGCTGGCGCTGGCGCTTGGGCAGCACGATCAGCGCCCACAGCACCACCAGCAGCGCGATGGCGTCGCGGTCGAGCTGCAAGGTGTTGGAGATCCAGCTGTCGCTGCCGCCGAACACGTGCTTCTCATTGGCGCGCGCCACGGCCACGCCGATATAGGCGGAGTAGGGGTGTTCGCGCAGTTCGAGGCCGACGGCAGCCAGGCGGCGATCGAGTTCTTCGCGGAACGCCTCGTCGAGCAACGCCTTGCGTGCCTGCGTGTCGTCGCGCGGCAGCCAGCGCTGGGATAGCAATCGCGCGACCAGCGCAGCGGTTTCGTCATGCATGTTTGTTGTCCTTGCTTGGATGCAGGCGACCCGCGCTGACCAGCGCGATCGTCGCCAGGCCCGGGTCGATCAGGCGCGGTTCGATTTCCAGTTTCAGCGGCAGGCGCGCGAGATCCGCCGTTGCGCCCTGCAGCGCGGAGGATTCCGGGTCGCCCACCAGGCCGAGCAGCGAGAGGCGGTACGCGCTCAAGGCGTAGTCGTCGCCGCGCAAGGCGTCGCTGAGTTCCAGGGGAGTGGTCAATGCCGCCAGCTGGCCATGCCACTCGAGCAACGGCGAGAGGTCTTCCTCGTCGATCGGCAGGTCGTGCGTGGTCGGGGTGCTTTCCGCGTTCGGCAGCGCGCTGCTTTCGGCGGCGGCGCGTTCGCGTTCGAGCAATTCGAATTCGGCCACGTCCAGCGCGATCTGGTCCTGCAGGAAGGGCGGCTGCACCGGCAGCTGCGCAGCCTGGTCGGCATGCTGGGCCAGCGCATCTGGGGTGAGCGAACGCAACCACGCCACCAGGTCAGACGAGGAAAGGCCAGTACGCCCCAGATGCACGCGATGCTGGTCGATCTTGTTGAGCTCGCGCTGGAAGATGCCGGCCTGTCGCAGCAGCGCACTTTGCGCACGACCCACCGCCTGGGCGAGGCGATGCGTGGCCGAGTCGAGATCTTCGTTGTCAGCGATGGCGCTGACGACTTCCGTGCCCTTCTCCACCCACGTCCATACCGAATCGAGCCGCTGTGCGGCGCGACGGATGCGATGTTCGGAGCCGGACAGCACGGCGCGGTCGAAGTCGTCCTTCAATTCGGACAGGCGCGACAGCAGGTGCGTCAGTTCATCGCCGGACACCCGGCCCACGGCCTGGCCGGCGGCGAGCTGGGCGGTGATGTAGCCCAGGCCATCGTCGTCGTCGTGCTCGAATTCCAGCAGCGTGGCGACCGCGGCCAGCGCCTTGCGGCCCAGGGGGCTCACGCGATAACGCAGCGTTTCGTTGTCCCAGGTGAGCAGCTCGTGTTCCTTCAGGCGCTGCACCACGGTTTCCAGCTTCACCGGCTCGACAAAGGCCAGCTGCTCGCGGATTTCCGCCGGCGTCCACTCCGGCGCGTGGGCGCGTGCGCCCAACGTGCGCAGCACCAGCAGGCGCAGCAGCACCTGCGCCTCGCTGCCGTGGAACAGCGCGTTGAACGCGCGCAGCAGCGAGCGTCCGCGCAGCAGGGGAAACACCGCCGGGATGTCCTCGGCGGTGATGCCTTCGCGCAATACGTCCTGTAGACGCTCGTCGGCGTCCGTGCTATCGATCAATGCCATCGGTGGCGCGTGCTCAGCGGCCCGCGCCATGGATACCGATGAACTGCAGGAATTCCGAGCGCGTGCGTGCATCGTCGCGGAAGGCGCCCAGCATCTGGCTGGTGACCATGGAGACGCCGCGCTTGTGCACGCCGCGGGTGGTCATGCATTCGTGGCTGGCGTCGATCACCACGGCCACGCCGGCCGGGTGCAGGTTTTCCTGGATGCACTGGGCGATCTGCGCGGTGAGCTTTTCCTGCACCTGGAAGCGGCGCGCATAAGCGTCCACCACGCGTGCCAGCTTGCTGATGCCCACCACGCGATTGGTCGGCAGGTAGCCTACGTGCGCGCGGCCGATGATCGGTGCCATGTGGTGCTCGCAATGGCTTTCGAATTCGATGTCGCGCAGCACGACCATTTCGTCGTAGCCGGCCACTTCCTCGAAGGTGCGGCGCAGATAGTCGCCCGGGTCAGTGGCATAACCGGAGAACCAATCCTTGTATGCCTTCACCACGCGCTTGGGCGTATCGAGCAGACCTTCGCGGCCGGGATCTTCGCCCGACCAGCGCAGCAGGACGCGGACCGCTTCTTCGGCCTGTTCGCGGGTGACTTCGGTCGGTTCTTGACGCTCGCTCATGCGGGTTCCTTCGGGTACGGCTTACAGACGTGCCAGTGTAACGCCAGCGTCAAGCACTGGCCCGCATGGGTGGCGGACGCTTAGCAGGATCAATCACTTGCGTCCCCGGCGAGGCGTAGCCCGGTCAGGTGACCACCCTTATGCTGCCGCCGCTGCGCCGCTAGACTAGCCTCTCGCATGAACTAAGGAGTGGTTTATGAAGCGCTGGTATCTGGCCTGGACGTTTGTACTGCTTGGCTGTTTCGTATCGACAGCGGCGGTGGCCGCGGCAGCCCAAAGCGTACGCAAGTCGGCGGAGGCCTCCATGTTGGTCACCGGATCGGTGGAAGTGAATCCGGATGGCACCCTGCACGGCTACACCCTGGATCAGCCGGAGAAACTTCCACCGGTGGTGGTGGATGTCATTGCTCAAGGCATCGCGCAGTGGGAGTTCAAGCTCTCCGCACCCACCAAGGACGTGGTGAAAAGCTCGATGAGCATACGCATCGTGGCCAAGCCTGTCGGTGACGGCAATTTCAAAGTGACTCTCGTGGGCGCCACGTTTGGCCAGGGGCATGCCGATGGCGATACGGTGAGCTACAAGACTCGGCCCGCGCCCACTTATCCGATGCTCGCCATCCATGCGCGAGTCACCGGCACCGTGTATTTGCTTGTGCGCGTTGGTCGTGACGGGACAGTGGAAGATGTCATTGCCGAACAGGTGAACCTCGAGCAATACGCCACGCCAGTGGAGATGGACAGGTTCCGCAAAGCGTTGGCCGACGCGTCGATCAGTGCGGTGCGTCGCTGGACTTACAACCCGCCTAGCAAGGGGGCCGCAAAGGATGATCCCTATTGGGTCGTTCGCGTACCGGTGAACTTCTATCTTCAGGGCGGCGGGGCGCCCGTCGTGAAGCGCGGCTACGGCCATTGGGACGCCTATATTCCCGGGCCGCGACAGACCCCGCCATGGATCAGCAACGCGCTTGCCAGCCAGTCGCCGGATGCCGTACCCGATGGCGCACTCTCCACCGGCAATGCTCAAGTGCAGCTGGCCACCCGGCTGGATGGCGCCTGAGGTCTCAGGTCACCGAGCGAAATAGTGTCACGCGGCCAGTATCCGGTTCGCTGGCCGCGCGCAACCACGGCTCGCTCGCGATGGCCGGCGTGCAAGGGCCGAGCGTGGCGAGTCGGATCGTTCGACGACGCGCTTCGTCATGCAGCCGGTCGAGCATCTGCCGCAAGATGTCGCCGGTGAACGGCGTATAGAGATAAAACACCGTGCCCCGCGAGACATCGGCATCGCGGGCATCCTGCGCCATGAAGCTGGCGCGATCGATCCCCAGCGCTTGTGCCGCGCGCTGGGCGCTGGCCACGTAGGCGGGCTCACGCTCGATGCCGCAAGCCCGCGCTGGCGTGCAGATCGATACCAGCAAGGGCACATGCCCCATGCCTGAGCCGAGATCGACCAGCAGGTCATCGTGACCCAGATGCGCTCGGTGGATCAGGTCCAGCACGTGGCGCACCGGCGTTGGCTGGTAGAACACCATGTCGGCTTCGAGCGCAGCGACAGAGTCAGGCTCGTCCAGCGACAAGACTTCGCCGATCAAGGCGTCGAGATGGTCGTAACCCCAGGGTTCGCGCAGGTCGTCGTGGTGCAGCCAGCCACGCAGGGCGTGCGCGCCGGCGCCTTGCGTGATGGCGTGGCGGATGCCTTCGCACAGGCGCTGTTGCACGTCGCTGAGGGCGGCCAGGCGCTCGCGCGCGCGTCGACGCACGGCGTTCATCACCGCCATGGCTGCGGGCGTGCAGGCCTGTGGTTCGTGCAGCAGCACGTCTTCCAGGCGATCCATCGCCAGCACACGCTCGCGCAGTTGTTCGGGCCGCTCCAGGGAACGGTCCTGCTCGACTTCGCGGACGATGGTGTGCAGGGCATCCAGCATGACGTGATCAATCCACTAGGGCGCACGAACCCTTGGATGGTGTCACGTTTCGGCTTGCCGCGAGTTGAACGCAGGTTGCTGCGATGTCAACGCGGATCGGGCACGAAATGTCCGGGGAACGGGTCGGGGCGAGCGGGCGGCGGACGGTCGTCGCCGGGGATCACGCCCTGGGCGATCAGGCGTTCGCGCGTGTCGTAGTACAGCGTGATCGTCTCATTCGGAGTAGAGGAGGCGCGTTCGAAATCGGTGTAGCTCACCACCGAGGTTTCGCGCTCGCCGTGGCCGGTGCCGATCGGACCGCTGTCCTGGGTCTTGGCCACTGCGCCGCGCGCTGCGGATTCGGCCACGGGCGCGGCGGGGGCAGGCGGTGATGGCTGCAGGCGTTCATCGCCCGAACTGGAGATCCTGGAGATCGGGCCGGGCATCGGCAGCGGGCGGATCATGTGTCGCGGCAGGAACACCGCCATGCCGATCACGCCCACGTTGTCGGGGCGGCCGGTGCGTGCGGCGTAGCTGTGCGAGGCATCCGCAAACACGAAATCCGCCACCTCAGTGAGGCTTTTGCGCCAGCCCGGAATGTCGGTGGACACATACGGCTGCAGCACATAACCCGTTTGCGACCAGTCGGCCGTGTCGCCGGACAGCACGTTGACGCCGTCGACCGAAAGCACGCCCAGTACGCGGCTGCCGTTCTGGCTGCGCAGATGGATCTGGTAGCGGTGACCCGGCTGCCCGGCGACGTAGTAGCGGCCATCGTGTTGATAGACCGTCAACTCCTGTTGCGAGGTGCGGTCGTACACAGCCAGGTCCACCAGCCGGCCGACCGCGGCGGCCTGCGTGCTGGCCGCCGCGGCGGCCAGGCCCAGTACCCACAAGCGCAAGCTGTTCATGCAACGACTCCGGCAGGCATCGATGGCCGATGCTTAGGTTGGAACGTCGCGCCGAGTCGAATGGGGTTAATCCCATGGTGCCGGTGCGAGGCCTCAAGGTTTTTCGCGGCCGACCGATTTCGTGGGCGACCCTCCCCCAGGACCTTCCATGAGCATCGGCATTCACCTGGACACCTCCGCCATCCCGGTGACCATCGCCGGCGCTTCGGCGTCGGCGGCATCGGCGTCCACCAGCTCGTCGTCGACTGCGGCGACATCATCGGCACAGGGCGGCAAGGCCTCGGTGGCGAAGGGCGCCGGTGTGGCTGGTGGCGCTGGGGGCGCTTCGTCGTCGTCGAGCAGCTCCGGCAGCAGCAGCGCGGCCAGCGCCACGGTGCAGGCCTTGCAGAAGGAAATCGCGCAGCTGCAAAAACAGCTGGCCCGGGAGGAGCAGGCTTTGCATGCGGCCACCTCAGGCAAGAAGGCAGCGGATCCGGCGAACATGGCGATCGCTTCCGCCTTGCAATCGGAGGTCGCGACGACCAATGGTCAGCTGGAAGCCGCCGTCAACGCCTTGTCCGCCGCCCTGCAGAGTGAGGGCGGCAGCAGCAGCGGTGCCCTGGTCAGCGCATCGGCCTGAGGGCGCAGCGCACGATCAAACCTCGGTGTCGTCGTCGCTGATCTCATCGAGCGCCGGGGCGTCGATCAGCACCTGCTGGGCGTCCTCGCCGGACAGGGTTTCCACGCCGCGCAGCTTGCGCTCGATGGCCCGCGTGCGGACGCTGGCCTGATCGATCACGTTGGTGGCTTCGTTGAGTTTCTTGCGGGTCTTTTCCAGCACCGCGCCGAACTTGCCGAATTCCGTCTTCACCGCACCGAGCAAGGTCCACACCTCGCTGCTGCGCTGGGCGATGGCCAGCGTGCGGAAGCCCATCTGCAGGCTGTTGAGCAAGGCGGTGAGCGTGGTGGGGCCGGCGATGGTGACGTGGAAATCGCGCTGTAGCGATTCGAACAGGCCCGGCCGGCGGATCACTTCGGCATACAGGCCTTCAGTGGGCAGGAACAACACCGCAAAGTCGGTGGTGTGCGGCGGCGCTACGTACTTGCTGCGGATGCGTTTGGCTTCCTCGCGCACGCGCACTTCCAGCGCACGGCCGGCCAGCGCAGCAGCATCGGCATCGGCCGCTTCCTGCGCGTCGAGCAGGCGCTGGTAATCCTCCACCGGGAATTTCGCGTCGATCGGCAGATAGAGCTGGGCGTGCTCGCCGGCGCCCGGCATGCGCACGGCAAATTCCACGCGGTCGTTGCTGCCGGGAACCGTCACCACGTTGGAGTCGTACTGATCGTTGGTGAGCAATTGCTCCAGCAGCGCACCCAACTGCACTTCGCCAAGGATGCCGCGCGTTTTCACATTGGTGAGCACGCGCTTGAGATCGCCCACGCCGATGGCGAGGTTCTGCATTTCGCCGAGACCGCGCTGCACTTGTTCGAGCCGTTCGGAGACCAGCGCAAACGACTGGCCCAGGCGCGTTTCCAGGGTGTTCTGCAACTTCTCGTCGACCGTGGCGCGCATTTGCTCGAGCCGGGCCGCGTTGTCGTCCTGGATCTCCTTGAGCTTGGTTTCCAGCGTGGCGCGTACTTCGTTGAGGCGCTTCTCGTTGTCGGCGGTGAGCGCGGCCAGGCGCTGCTGCTGTTGTTCGCCGAAACGATTGAGGGTGAGCGTGAGTTCTTCGCGGCTGCGGCGCGCGTCTTCGGTGAGGCGCTGCGCCAGCGTCTGCAGGCCGGCATCGGTGCGTTCGGTGAGCACGTCCAGGCGCTGGCCGAAATGGCCGATGCGCTCGTGCTGCTGGGTGCTCATGCCGCCCAGCTGTTCCTGCACCAGCGAGCGGAACTGTCCCAGCGACTGGGTCATCTCCCCGCGGTCGGCGCGCTGCTCCTGCGCCAGCGCTTCGCGCAGGTGGCGGTTGTCGTCCTTCAAGGCATCCAGGCGCGCAGCAAGGCCGCCATCATCGCGTCCGCGCAACAGGTTCATCACCTGCATGGCGAGCACGGCGATGACGAGGACGATCAACACGATTTCGGTTACGGACATGGCAGTTCCCAACGGCATACGGCCGCCAGTGTACGCACTGGCGTCTCAGAAGCGGGGACCGATCACATGACGCGGCAGAACACCGCCTTCAAGTAGCGGCCTTCCGGCACACTGCTGTTGAACGGATGGTCCGCGCCGGCGCCTGCCGTATGCAACACCTGGATCTCGCGGCCGGCGTTGAGCGCCACGCGGCGCAGCATTTCCAGGAAGTCCGCCTCGCTGACCAGGCCAGTGCACGAGCAGGTAAGCAGCAGGCCGCCGGGCGGGATCACATCCAGCGCCAGGCGATTCATCGCGAAGTATTTCTTCAGCGCGTCCATCACCTTGTTGCGGTCGCGCGTGAGCTTGGCCGGGTCGAGGATCACCGCGTCGTATTGCTCGCCGCGTGCGACGGCCGCGCGCAGCCAGTCGAAGATGTCGGCCTGTTCGAATACGGCGGGCACATCGTTGGCAGCGGCATTGGCGCGGGCGATTTCGAGGATGCCCGCGTCCATGTCCACGCCCGTGGCCGACTGCGCGCCGGCCGCCAGCGCGTGCACGGCGAAGCCGCCAGCGTTGCAGCACAGATCGAGCACCTTGCGGCCCTTGGCCAGGCGCGCGAAATGGTGGCGGTTCTCGCGCTGGTCGGCGAAGAAACCGGTCTTGTGGCCATAGCCGGGCGCAGCATGGAAACGCAGGCCGTGCTCATGCACTTCCACCGGCTCGGGCGCATCGGCGGAGCGGCAATCGAAGGATTCCTGCTTCTGCACATGGCTTTCCGCAAACCAGTACAGGCGTGCGCCGGGAAAGTGGCGCAGCAAGGCGGCCTGGATGGCCTCGCGGAAACGCCACATGCCGGCGGCGAAGTATTCGATCACCAGGATGTCGGCGTAGCGATCCACCACCAGGCCCGATAGCCCGTCGCCTTCGCTGTGCACCACGCGCCACGCATCGCTGATGCGGTCCAGCTGAAGCAGTTCCTGGCGCAGCGCCACGGCGCGGTCGATGCGGCCGGTGATCCAGTCGGCGTCAATGGTCTCGGTGGGATCGCTGCTCAGCAGGCGCAGCGCGATGCGCGCATGGCCGTTCCAGAAGCCGCGGCCCACGAAGCGTCCCTTGGCGTCCTCCACATCGACCACGCTGCCAGGCGGTACGCGGGTTTCCGGCTTGTGGACCTGGGCGGACCATACCCAGGGATGGCCGGGCGTGCGGTCGGTCTTGAGGCGGATGACGGGGAGGGGGGCAGGGCTATTCATCCGCCCATGATAACCGGTGAGGGCCTGGAACCCGGCGATTTGCTTGTGGGAACGCACCCTGTGCGCGACTGGCGCACCCTCAGCGACGCTCCGTGGGAGTCGCGCACAGGGTGCGCTCCCACAAAAAAGCGAGGTGGTCGCTTAGCGCAGGCGCAGCGCCAGCCAGGACAGCAGCGCCAGCAGGTTCAGCCCCAGCCGCGATACCGACGGCCCGGCCACGGCCAGCACGAAGCCTTCGCTGCCGACATGCCAGTCCAGCCACAGCTGCACCGGGATATGCAGGCTGGCGTAGACGTTCACGAAGGCGCCGCAATGGAAGCCGTAGCTGAAAATCGGCGTGGCGATCAGGGGCAGCTGCAGCACCTGGGCCCAGCTCGAGAAGGTCACGCCGCGCTCGCTGTTCTCAAGCAAAAGCACGCCAGCCACCAGCACGAACGCATAGAACGCCAGGCCGATCACCGCCACGATGGAGTCGTGCGAGCCGAACGGCAACAGCCGTCGCAGCATGCTCACCATGCCGAAAAAGCCACCCGCCACTTCAAGGATGCCGATCAGTCGGAACAGAAAATTGCGCACGTGCGAAGCCCTGGGTCGAAAGTGGCGAGCTTAGCGGATCGTGCTGGGGCTGTCGGTGGTGTGGATTGGCAATTTGTCGGGTGGTGTTCATCCCGCCGCTTGCCGCACGCATCGCCGACACCTCGCCGCGCACACATCGCGAACCCTTGTAGGAGCGCACTTGTGCGCGACCGTCCCCTCGCACAGGCATCGCTCCGCCCGGGTCGCGCACAAGTGCGCTCCTACAACAGCTCCTCGGACAACTCGTGCAGGTCGGCGATGTGCTGCTCCCACCATCGCGCTTCGGCGGCGAACGGGAAGGCGGCGGGGAAGGCCGGATCGTGCCAGCGCGCCGCAATCCAGCCGGCGTAGTGCAGCTGGCGCATGGCGCGCAGCGCCGGCACCAGGGCGAGCTCGCTGAAGTCGAAGTCGCGCATCTGCTGATAGCCATCGAGCAGCGCGCTCATAGACTTCTCGTCGTTGGCGAGCATCCACAGGTCCTGCACGGCAGGGCCCATGCGCGCGTCATCGAGATCGACGAAGTGCGGGCCGCCATCGGTCCACAGCACATTGCCGGGATGGCAGTCGCCGTGCAGCCGCAGCGAGCGCACCGGGCCGACGGCGTCATAGCGACTGGCCACGGCGTGATCCACGCGTTCGGCGGCGGCGCGATAGGCAGCGTGCAGCGACGGCGGCAACAGCGACGAGGCCAGCACGGCCTGCATCGGGTGCGCGATCAGCGTGGCGCGGTCCAGACGGCCGCGGTGTTCGAACGCTGCACGCGCGCCCACGCCATGAATGCGCGCAATCAGCCGACCCAGCCATTCCAGCTGTTCGGTCGATTCCAGCGAGGGCGCGCGGCCGCCTCGACGCGGCGTGAGTGCGTAGCGGAAGCCATCGTGATGCAGCAGCGTGCGTCCACCGAACACCAGCGGCGCCACGACCGGAATTTCGGCGTCGACCAACTCCCTGGCGAACGCGTGTTCCTCAAGGATCGCCGCGTCGCTCCAGCGATGCGGTCGATAAAACTTGGCGATGACCGGCGAGGCGTCCTCGATACCCACCTGCCACACGCGATTTTCATAGCTGTTGAGCGCCAGCAGGCGGCCGTCCGGCCACAGGCCGCACGCGGTGACGGCATCGAGTACGCGATCGGGATCGAGCGTGGCGTAGGGAGCGTCGATGCTCAACGCGGTGCCACGACGCGTGCCGGAATCACCGCCATGGTGATGCGCGAGATGCACACCAGTTCGCCGGCTTCCGTCTCGATGCGGATTTCCCACACCTGCGTGGTGCGGCCGATATGCACCATGCGCGCGGTGCCGGTGACGGTGCCGCTGCGCACGCCGCGGATATGGTTGGCGTTGATGTCCAGGCCCACCGCTACTTCCGAGGGATCGAGCGCGAGCATGGCGGCCGAGCTGCCCAGCGTCTCGGCCAGCACCACGGATGCCCCGCCATGCAGCAGGCCATACGGCTGGTGCGTGCGATGGTCCACCGGCATGGTGCCGCGCAGCCAGTCGTCGCCGATTTCGGTGATGCGGATGCCCAGCGTTTCCATCATGGTGTTGGTGCTCCAGCCATTGATGCGCTCGAGCGAGGTGTCCTGTTTCCAGATGGCCATGGCTGTTTTCTCCGCGTGAAGCTTGTGATTGGACCCTAAGGCCCTCATTGTCGACTGACGCTTACGCCGCGACAATGTGCCCGTGCCTATCGTTACGATCCAATCCACCGGCCGCCATTTCCCCGTCGCGCCCGGCGAAACCGTGCTGGAAGCCGCGCAGCGGGCCGGCATCGCCTTGCCGTATTCGTGCCGCGCCGGCGTGTGCGGCAGCTGCAAGGCCACGCTGCTGGCGGGGTATTGCGAGTATCCGCGCAATCCGCCGGTGGCACTGGCCGGCACCTCGCCGGCACAGCATGCGATTTTGCTTTGCCAGGCGGTGCCGCGCGGCGATCTGCTGATCGAAGCGCGCGAAGTCACCTCGGTGGAGGACATCGCCAAGCGGCAAGTCGACGTGGTGGTGTCGCGCAAATGGATGCTGGCGCCCGATGTGATCGGCCTGCATCTGCAACCGGTAGTGGCGGAAGCGCGGCTCAACTGGCTGCCCGGCCAATATCTGGACGTGCTGCTTGAGGATGGGCGTCGTCGCCCGTTCTCCATCGCCAACCATCCGCAAGCCGACGGCACCATCGAACTGCACGTGCGCCACGTGGCCGGCGGCGGTTTCACTTCGTGGGTGTACGACACGCTCAAGTTGGGCGACGCCATGCGCATCGAAGGCCCGCTGGGCACCTTTGTGCCGCGCGAGGATTCGGAGCGTCCGATGATCCTGATGGCTGGAGGCACGGGCTTTGCGCCGCTGAAGGCCATCGTCGAGCACTTCATGGCGCTGGGCACGCGTCGTCCGATGCGGGTGTATTGGGGTGCCAGGCAGGCGGCCGATATCTACATGCGCGAACAGGCCGAACGCTGGGCGGCGCTTGCGCACGACTTGTCGTTCCAGGCCGTGATTTCGGATGCGGAACAGGCACGGGCCAGCGGCATGCGCATGGGTTTCGTGCACGAGGCCGTGCTGCAGGATCACCCGGATCTTGCCGCTTACGACGTCTACATGAGCGGCCCGCCCGCGATGATCGATGCGGGCCGCAAGCTCTTCATCGCTGCAGGGCTGCCGGAAGACCGGCTGTACTACGACTCGTTCGACTACGCGCCCGATGTGCTGGCGCAGATCCTGGGCAGTCGCGCCGGCATTGTCGGGCTATAGCGGGCGAGAGCGTTGCGCGCTCGCCCGCCAAACAGCGATCAACCCGGATTCTTGCCCTTGGCCACCGGCAACTGCGCCTGCTGCCAGCCGATCACGCCGCCGTTGAGGGTGTAGACCTTGCTGAAACCGGCCTTGACCAGGCGCTGCGCGGCTTTGTCGCTGGCGCCGCGGCCGTCCTTGTCGATCAGCACCACCGGCACGTCCTTGGCCTTGGCGATGTCTTTGTGCTCGGGGTCGAACTGGCTCATGGCGACATGGCGCGAGCCGGGCACATGGGCCTTCTCGTAATCGGCATAGGCGGAAAGATCGATCAGCAGCGGACCTTCGCGGTTGATCAGCAGGGTGAGGCCGGCGGGCGTCAGCTCCTTGTACTTGCGCAGCAACATCATCAGCTGCGTGCCGACCAGCCCGAGCAGCAGGACCAGGAACAGCGCGGCGAGCGCGAGGTGGTTGCCGAGAAACTCGGGCAGCTTATGCAGGATATCGCTCATTATCTGGGGCTTCCGCTGGCGCGGCGGGGCCGCGCGGGGTGAACTGAGCGGGGGATTATAGGGGGTGGAGGGGGTGGTTGGTTTTCTGCTTCGGTTTCCGGGTGACTTCGGGTTCTGGACCGTCATGCGGAGGCACGCCGGCATTTGATCGTCATTGCGGCGTAGGCCGGAGGCGCTTTTCAACAGCGGAGCTGGTTATCCAGAGCCTCGGTGTTTAGCTGTCGCGATACGGTGACCTGGCTCGCCTGCCGCGGGCTTCCGACCTCCTGCCGGAGGCCGGGTCACTTTCTCTTGCTTGCCCAAGAGAAAGTAACCAAAGAGAAGGGCCCGCCGGATGACGCGCCTTCCGGGCTGCGCCCTCCAGGTGCGCGGGCGGGTTGCGGGGTTTTTCGACAGGACATCCGTGTCCTGTCGAAAAACTGGCCGCATCCATGCGGCCACCCTTCGGGCTTTCCTCCACCCGCCCGCCGCGTCATACGGGGACCCCGGGGGCAAGAGCCTGATCAAGAGCCCAACGCCCGGCGTTGCGGGGCCGGCCGGTCTTTTGTAGGAGCGCACTTGTGCGCGACCAACCGGAGCGATGCACCGCGACGCTGCGGTCGCGCACAAGTGCGCTCCTACAAGGGGGACGCAGGTTCGTGGGTTGAGGATCAACCTTGCCGGTCGGCTCTTTGTGGGAGCGCACCCTGTGCGCGAC
>NZ_JBFTRY010000056.1:0-19480 GCF_056399745.1 Dyella sp. 01N36 | reverse complement strand
GTACATGAGCGATGGCTCGCCGGTGCTGCGCGTGCTCGATCCGAATACGCTCACCGCCACCGGCAGCATCATGGTCACCGACAACGGCGAGCCGGTGACCAATCTCAATGAGCTGGAATGGGTGAGGGGGGAGATCTACGCCAACGTGTGGATGACCAACCGCATCGCACGCATCGACCCGGCCACCGGCCATGTCACCGGCTGGATCGACCTCAGCGGCTTGCTCGATGTGAGCCGCCTGCCTGACCCGGGCAACGATGTGCTCAATGGCATTGCTTACGACGAGCAGCACGATCGCTTGTTCGTCACCGGCAAGCGCTGGCCCAAGCTGTTCGAGATCACGCTGGTCAAACCGTAAGTCCCTGCGAAGGCCCGGCAATACGATGCGGCGAGCTCCGGGGAGGGCCAAATGGCATGGTTCTGCGCGGCCACATCTGCGATGTAAAGTCGGGGGCTGATCACCGGGAGACCCTGATGCGCCTTGCCCCGTCCCTACTGCCCTTCGCGCTGTGCCTTGCCATCTCTACCGCCTACGCCGACGACGCACCGGCGCAGCCGCGCCAGCATGCATCGCTGCAAGCCTTGTCCACCGCACCGAGTGAAGCGGAACTGCATGCCACGATTGCCAAGCTGGTGAGCTTCGGCACGCGCCACACGTTGTCGGACACCAAGTCGGACAAGCGCGGCATCGGCGCTGCGCGGCGTTGGGTGAAGTCGCAATTCGAGGACATCTCCAAGGCCTGCGGCGGTTGCATCGAGGTGGTGACGCCGTCGCAGATGTTCACCGGTAAGCGCATTCCGCAATCCACCGAAGTGATGGATGTGGTCGCGATCAAGCGCGGCAAAAGCGATCCCAAGCGCGTGATCGTGATGACGGGCCATCTCGATTCGCGCGTCACCGACGTGATGAACGCCAAGTCCGATGCCCCCGGCGCGAACGACGATGCCTCAGGCGTCGCCGCCTTGATGGAAGCGGCGCGGCTGCTGTCCAAGGAAGACAACGACGCCACCCTGGTATTCGCGGCGCTCTCCGGCGAGGAGCAGGGCCTCTACGGTGGGAAGGTGCTGGCCGACTACGCCGTTGCGCAGGGCTGGAACGTGCAGGCCGACCTCAACAACGACATCGTCGGCAACAGCCACGGTTTGAACGGCGTGCTCGACAACACCACGGTGCGCATCTTCTCCGAAGGCACCAAGACCAACGAAACCCCGGAGCAGGCGAAGTACCGCGCCTACCACGGCGGCGAAGTGGATTCGCCCTCGCGCAATGTGGCGCGCTACATGGAGCAGATGGCAACCACCTATCTGCCGGACCTGCGCGTGCACATGGTGTATCGCACCGACCGCTACAGCCGCGGCGGCGACCAGGTGCCATTCCTGGAGGCCGGTTATCCCGGTGTGCGCGTGACCGAAGGTCATGAGGATTACACGCGCCAGCACCAGGATCTGCGCAGCGAGAAGGGCATCAAGTACGGCGACACCATCGACGGCGTCGACTTCCGCTATCTCGCCCGTGTCACCGCGCTCAACACGGTGACCATGGCGGCGCTGAGCCGCGCCCCTGCCCCGCCGTCCGGCGTGAGCATCGAGGGCGCGCTGGCCAGCGACACCACCGTGCACTGGAAGAAGGTGCCGGGCGCTGCGGGCTACATCGTGCATTGGCGCGACACCACCGCCCCGCAGTGGCAGTACAGCCGCGTGGTCGGCGACAGCGACCAGGCGGTGATCAAGGACGTGGTGATCGACGACTGGTTCTTCGGCGTCTCGTCGGTCTCGGCCGATGGCTATGAAAGCCCGGTGGTATTCCCTGGCGATGCCGGCAGCTTCGAGCGCTCGCCTGCGCCGAAGTCGCCCTAAAGCGGATTGTTCCGAAGGCGCAAAGCCTTGCGAAACGATAAGATCGGCCGGTTGCCGCTCCGGGGGGAGCGGCAACCGCATCCCATGGGATGCGTATCAACGGACGATACCAGGGGAAAATCCATGCTTCGCAAGACGCTACTGCCGGCCATGGCATTGCTGGCCGCTTTTGTACTCGCCGCACCGGTCGCGGCCATGCCCGAAGATGGCGGGCATCAGACGTCCGCCGAGGCGTTTGTCAGTTCGCTGCATCCGACCACCGGCGAGGTGTCCATACCGGGCGCGCAGGCCACGCTGAAGCTGGCCAATGGCTACAGTTTTCTTTCCGCCGCCGATGCGCAGCGCGTGCTGACGCAGGCCTGGGGCAACCCGCCGGACAACAGCGTGCTGGGCATGATCATCCCCAGCACCGATGCGCATGCCGTACTCGATGAGAAAACCTGGGCGGTGGTAGTCACCTTTATCGACGAAGGCTATGTGTCCGACAAGGACGCCGAGAAGATCGACTATGACGACATGCTCAAGGACCTGAAGAAGGCCGCCCAGGACAGCAACTCTGAGCGCCTCAAGGAAGGCTATCCGGCCGTGGAGCTGGTCGGCTGGGCCGAACCGCCGCATTACGACGAAGCCAGCCACAAGCTCTACTGGGCGCGCGACCTGAAGTTCAAGAAGGCCGACGGCAGCGCCGACGGGCAGTCGCTGAACTATGCGATCCGCGTGCTCGGCCGCAAGGGCTATCTCTCGCTCAACGCCATCGCACCGATCGACCAGCTCGCCCAGGTGCGTGCCGACATGCCCGACGTAGTGGCGATGGCCGAGTTCAATCCCGGCGAGCGTTATGCCGATTACAACTCGAGCACGGATAAGGTTGCGGCGTATGGCATTGCGGCGCTGGTGGCGGGCGGTATTGCCGCCAAGGCTGGCTTGTTCGCGAAGCTCGGCCTCATGTTGCTGGCGTTGAAGAAGTTCGTGGTGATCGGCATTGCGGCGATCGGCGGTTTGTTCGCCAAGATCTTCAAGAAAAAGCAGGCCTGATGCTGGTGTGGCGCTGCGTTGCCTGAGGGGGCGCAGCGATCACCGACCCATGTAGGAGCGCACTTGTGCGCGACCAGCCAACGGAGCGGTGCGCCTCAGCGCTGCGGTCGCGCACAAGTGCGCTCCTACAGCGAAACGAAGCGCCTTCATCGGCGACTCTCCCATGGCACGCCGAGCCCGATCAAGCGGCGTAATCCGTCATCGCTGGGTTGCAACGCGCGGCTGCCGGCACGGCGACGCAACCAGCCTGCGTCCAGCAAGGCGTCGGTGAGCGAAACACCGAGTGGGCCGCCCAGGTGCAGGCGGCGTTCGGTCCAGTCCAGACAGCTGCGTCCGGACAGTGGCAACAAGGCTTGCACGCGTGCGGCGTCGAGGCCGGCTTGCACCAGCGCTTGCGCACCGTCGTCCTGCAAGCGCATGCCTTCGCTCGCGGCTAGCAGGTAACCCTGCTGCAGCAGGGCATCGCACAAGCCCACGCCCAATCGTCCCGCAAGATGCCGATAGCAGGTGCGTGCCATGCGCAAGGGGCGATCGCCGCCGGTGGGATCAGGCAACACGGGTCGCGCGCGCGGCGCGGCCAGCGTTTCGATCAGCGCGGCTACGTCATCGTCTGCGAGCCGGTAATAGCGATGACGCCCCTGCTCCTGCACCGCCAGCAGGCCGCCCTCGAGCAGGCGCTTGAGATGCGCGCTTCCCGTCGCCGCACCCACACCGGCCGCGCGCGCCAGCTCGCCTGCGGGACGTGCCGTCCCGTCGATCAAGGCCAGCAACATGGCGGCACGTGCCGGTTCGGCGAGCAGGGCGCCGATCTCGGCCAGTTGGTAGCGGCTTGGAGCGATCGCATCGTTCATGCGCGCAGTCTAGCGCGCCCGTTTCGCTGAACACTTCGCTGCGTGGCGAAACGTTCAGCGGCATAGGCGACGACACTGAACTCATGGACATGCATCGCTACCCACATACCCGAGTCATCCACCCATCCATTCTCTATTTCGGCACGCCGGTCGTGCTGATCACCACCTGCAACGAGGACGGCTCGACCAATATCACGCCGATGTCGTCCGCCTGGGCGCTGGCCGACCGCATCGTCATCGGTCTTGCGGGTGGCGGACAGGGCTTGTCCAATCTGCGGCGCGAGCGCGAATGCGTGCTGAACTTTGCCAGCGAAGACATGCACCGCGGCGTGGAGCGCATCGCCCCCACCACCGGTCGCGATCCTGTACCCGGGTGGAAACAGGCCAACGGTTATCGTCACGAGGCAGACAAGATGGCGCTGGGCGGGTGGCACGCCGAGGCTTCACTTTCGGTGAAACCGCCACGCATCGTGGACTGCCCGCTGCAAATGGAAGCGCGCGCGATACTTGCGGTCGAGCGCCCCCTGGATGCCTGGCGCGATGGCGCCGGCGGCTACGCGATCATCGAGCTGGAAGCGCTGCATGTGCACGCGCATGAGGATGTGACGGTGGCCGGGACCCAGCACGTGGATCCACGGCGCTACCGTCCGCTGTTCTATCTGTTCCGCCATTACGTGGGACCGGGCAAACCGCTGGGCCGTACGTTTAAAGCTGAAGTTTGAGCGTTGGACGTGATGTTCATGCCGTGAAAACCGATGCTAGGATCAACTCCCATCTCAGCTCGATCGCGGTAGCGGCCCAGTATGCGCATGCTTGTCACAGGCAGTTCGGGGCACCTGGGTGAAGCGCTGGCGCGCACCCTGCTTGAGCTCGGCCACGAAGTGATCGGGCTGGATGTGGTCGAGGGGCCCTACACCCAGCGGCTGGGTTCGATCTGCGACCGTGCCTTTGTGCGTCGCTGCATCGCGGGCTGCGCCACGGTGTTCCATCCCGCCACGCTGCACAAGCCGCATGTCGCCACGCACACTCGGCAGGATTTCATCGACGTGAACCTCACCGGCACGCTCAACCTGCTGGAAGAAGCAGTGGCCACCGGCGTGGAATCGTTCGTCTACACCAGCACCACCAGCGTGTTCGGCGATGCACTGGCGCCACCGGTCAGCGAGCCGGCGGCATGGGTGACCGAAGACACGCTCGCCATGCCCAAGAACATCTATGGCGTCACCAAGGCCGCCGCCGAAGACCTGTGCCAGCTGTTTTCGCGCAACCAGGGGCTGTCGACCATGGTGCTGCGCACGTCGCGCTTCTTTCCCGAAGAAGACGACGACCGCTCGGTGCGCGCCCGCTATACCGACGGCAACCTCAAGGCCAACGAATTCCTCTACCGCCGCGTCGACATCGAAGACGTGGTGAGCGCGCATCTGCTGGCCGCGCGCCGCGCGCCAGCGCTCGGCTTTCGCCGCTACATCATCAGCGCCACCACGCCGTTCCTGCCGGAGGATCTGGCCACCTTGCGCGCGCATGCGCCGCTGATCGTGCGTCGACGCGTGCCCGGTTACGACGCCGTGTACGCACGACACGGCTGGAACATGGCCCAGGGCATCGACCGGGTGTACGTGAACCAGCGGGCGCGCGAGGAACTTGGCTGGGCGCCGCGCCATGATTTCGCTGCCGTGGTGGCTCGTCTCGAAGCGGGTGAGGACATCCGCAGCCCGCTGGCGAGGCTGATCGGTTCCAAGGGCTATCACGCGGACAGCTTCAGCGACGGTCCGTATCCCGTCGACGCCTGAGGCTTATCCGCCGATGCTGGCTCAACCCACGATGGCCAGCACCGCCGCCAGCCAGATGGCGACCACCCCACAGGCGAAGGCGCGGCGCGCGGGACGGATGCGTTCGGCGCTGTCGTCGACCACCGGCGTGGTGATGATCCACGGCACCGAAGCCAGCAAGGCGAAGCCCACAAAGGCCAACACGATCACGAAGATGTCGACGACGCGCCATGGCACCGGCTCGTGCACGCCCCAGTAACCCAGAAACGCCATCCCCATCGCGCACAGCGTGGCCGACGCGGAACACAACCCGACAACTGAACCTGTTGGCGCGCGCATGGCGTGGCCCCTTGGCGGAAGACGGTGCGGCGTACAGCCTACCGCAGCCGGCCGGCGAGGGCCCCTGCCGTCCGCGAGGCGCCGTGTCGAAATCCGCCCTGCCCGTTCGTCATAAGGGTGAGCGCGCCATAGCGGCGCCCGCCAGCCCCCTCGAAGGAGTCGACGATGTCCCTGCCCCATCGCACCACCACCGCCCTTGCCTGCGCCCTGCTATGCCTGACCGCCGCTGGCGCGGCCCATGCCGCCGCAGCGACCTATGTGATCGATCCGGCGCACACCTACCCCAGCTTCGAGGCCGATCACATGGGCGGACTCTCCACCTGGCGCGGCAAGTTCGACCGTAGCTCGGGCAAGGTCACGCTGGACAAGGCCGCCGGCAACGGCAGCGTGGACATCACCGTGGACGTCGCCAGCGTCGATTTCGGCCTGGACAAGTTGAACGAGGCCGCGCGCGGCAACGAGTTGTTCGACGTGAGCAAGTACCCCACCGCTACTTACCGCGGCAAGCTCGCCGGTTTCGTCAACGGCGCGCCGACCAAGGTCGACGGCTCACTGACCCTGCACGGCGTGACGCGTCCACTGGAGCTCAGCATCAAGAGCTTCAAGTGCATGCCGCATCCGATGTACAAGCGCGAACTCTGCGGGGCCGACGCCTATGCCACCTTCAAGCGCGACGAGTTCGGCCTGGACAGCGGCAAGTCCTACGGCTTCAGCATGGAGGTAGTGCTGCGCATCCAGGTGGAAGCGCTGATCGACGACGGCAGCGCCGGCAAGGTTGCCCTCRCCGCGCCTGCCCACTGACCCGGGACGCCACCATGTCACTCACGCTCTATATGCATCCGCTGGCCTCGTACTGCCACAAGGTGTTGGTCGCGCTGTACGAAAACGACACGCCCTTTGATCCGCACGTGGTGGACCTGATGGACGAGTCCGCGCGCGACGCGTTCTACAAGCTGTGGCCGATCGGCAAGTTCCCGGTGCTCAACGACCATGCACGCGGCTGCCTGGTGCCCGAATCGAGCATCATCATCGAGTACCTCGCGCTGCACTACCCCGGCACCACCGCGCTGATTCCCCATGACGCCGATCAGGCCCGCGAAGTGCGCTTCCGCGATCGCTTCTTCGACCAGTACGTGAGCGAGCCGATGCAGAAGGTGATCACCGACCGCCTGCGCCCCAAGGCCGAGCGCGACCACCTGGGCGTGACGCAGGCGCGCGACAAGCTGCGCACGGCACTGGACCTGATCGAACTGGAATTTGCGCGTGACAACGGCAGCCGTCCGTGGGCTGCTGGCCAGCACTTCAGCATGGCCGACTGCGCCGCGTCGCCCGCGCTGTTCTACGCCAATCTGGTGATACCGCTGGAGGACGCGCACCCGCTGACGGCGGCATACCTGTTGCGGCTGATGCAGCGTCCGTCATTCGCACGCGTGCTGCATGAAGCGCAGCCCTATATGCACATGGTTCCCATGGAAACGGCGGAAGCCTGACTTCCGCCCCTCGCTATCGACATCAAGGAAGCTCCCCATGCTCATCGCACTCATCGTTGTGTTGCTGCTTGTCGCCGTCGTGCTGATCATCGCGGCGATGCGGCCCGATCAATTCCGCATCGAACGTTCCGCATCGATCAAGGCCCCGCCGGAACGCATCTTTCCCTTCATCAATGAGCTGCACCGCTGGCAGTCGTGGTCGCCGTACGAGAAGAAGGACCCTACCATGCAGCGCACGTTTGAAGGCCCCTCGTCGGGTCCGGGCGCCGCTTACGGCTGGAACGGCAACAAGAACATTGGCAGCGGCAGGATGGAGATCAGCGAATCGACGCCGTCCTCGCTCGTGCGCATCAAGCTGGAATTCTTCACGCCCTTCCAGGCCAGCAACACGGCCGAGTTCGTGCTTGAACCGCAGGGCGATGCCACTCGCGTGATCTGGGCCATGCAGGGGCGTTCGCCTTTCATGAGCAAGTTGATGGGCGTGGTCTTCAACTTCGACAAGATGGTCGGCAAGGATTTCGAGGAGGGCCTGCTCAACTTGCGCGCGCTGGCCGAGCGTCCTTCCTGATTGCGCGCTGCAACAGACGCGCAACTCGACTGCAAAACTTACGCCGCGCCTAAGCAAGCCGGCTTGCTGCTGAACGATTTGCGGTGCGCGAGTGTTGAGCGTCAACCGCCTTGGAGAACCCTCGTTCTCCGGCCTAAGTCATCCCTCCTGGGGATGACTGCAGGGGTCACACGATCCACCATGCAGAGAGCTCGCGCTCTGGACGGTGACGCCTGTCCCAACCGTCGGACCTACGAGGACATCGCCCATGAAGAACGTTTTGTCGTCACGCCGCAGCCTGCTCGCCCTCGGTCTCGTCGCCGCCTTCGCCAGTGCCGGCGCCATGGCACAGACCAGCACCACCGATGTGCCGGGTCATCCGCGCGTCAACGAGGTGAACCAGCGCCTGGACAACCAGCAGAACCGCATCCAGAACGGCGTCGCCGACGGCCAGATGAATGCCAGGCAGGCCGCCCGCGATGAAAAGCAGGATGCCAATATCGCGCAGCGCGAAAGCCGCGACGAAGCCGAGCACGGCGGTCATCTCACCAAGCAGGAACAGAAGAACCTCAACAAGTCGCTGAACAAGGACAGCACCCGCATCCACAAACAGCGCACCGGCGGCTGATCGCCTCCGTCAGACCAGTGCAACGGCCCGGCCCCTGCCGGGCCGTTTGCATTTGGAAACCGGGCCGGCAGCGCCACGCGAAGCCCGATCGTGCTTTTTGGCAAACCCGACGTTCTTTTGGCAAACCCCGCAGGCGTGCTGGCGCGAATCTATACCTGCCAGCTCAACGACGTATGGCTTGAAAGATCCGCCGCTCCCGTCAACCGCTCCACGGTTCCCGCTACCGGCAAATATCAGCCATCCCGAACAAGGCCGCGATGTCGCCCAAGCGATACGCGCCCAACTTTCGAACCTGCGAGGAATCCACCATGAAGCACATCCGCTACGGCCTGATCGCCTTCGGCCTGGTCGCCGCCTTTGCCAGCGCCGCCGCCTCGGCACAAGACAATCCGATCTATATCCCGGGCCATGGACGCATCAACCAGGTGAACCAGCGCCTGGCCAACCAGCAGAATCGCATCGACGCCGGCATCGCCGATGGCCAGATCAATGCGCAACAGGCCTTCCGCGACGAGCGCCAGGATTCCAACATCGCCGCCCGCGAAATGCGCGACATGGCCGAGCATGGCGGCCACCTGACCGCGGCGGAACAGCAGCACCTCAACCGGTCGCTCAATAACGACAGCGGCCGCATCCACTACCAGCGCAACGGGTACTGATCCCCAGCCGCCAGTGAGGCCAGCGGCCCGGCCTGCCCGGGCTCCTGGCCGTGGCTGGACCACAACTTCCAGCACTGGCCGCACCCCGCCGTCGTGCCAGTATCCCGGGACCATCATTGGGGAGGGAGTAGCGTATGGTCAGCAGGATTCTGGCGGCAGCGTGCGCATGTGCACTGAGCCTGGGCGTGGCTCACGCGGCCGATACGGCCACGGGCAAGCCGCAATACGGCGCATGGGGTTTCGACCAGGCGGGCGCCGATACCTCGGTCAAGCCCGGCAACGACTTCTTCCGTTACGCCAATGGCACCTGGCTGGATCACACGCCGATTCCTGCCGACAAGCCGGCCGTCAGCCTGCGACTGGCCATGACCGACCTCACTGAGCAGCGTCTGCACGAGCTGATGGAGGCCTCGGCGCGGGACAAGACCAACGGCGCCTCAATCGAAGGCAAGGTCGGCGCGTTCTATCAATCGTTCATGGATCAGGCACGCGTCGATGCGCTCGGTGCCAAACCGATCGCGCCTCAACTCGATGCCGTGAAGCAGGCCACCACGCGCGACGCTCAAGCGGCGCTGATGGGTCGCAGCGGCCTGGATTTCGAAGGATCACTGTTCAACATCTATTTCGATGTCGACCTGAAAGACACCAATCGCTACGCCGTCTACGTATCACAGGCAGGTCTCGGCCTGCCGGACCGCGACTACTACCTCAAGCCAGAATTTGCCAAGCAGAAAGCGGCCTACCAGGCGTACGTGACGCAGCTGCTCACCCTCGCCGGATGGCCTCAACCGGAGGCTGCCGCAAAGGATGTGCTGGCCTTCGAAACCGCCATCGCGCAGGCCAGCATCAGCAAGGTCGAGCAACGCGATCCGGTGGCGATGTACAACCCGATGAGCATAAGCGACCTGCAGAAGCTCGCGCCCGGCTTTGCGTGGAATGATTTCCTCAAGTCCGCCCAACTCGACCAGCGCAAGCAGATCGTGGTGATGGAAAAGACCGCGTTTCCCCAGCTCGCGGCGCTGTATGCGAAGACGCCCGTCGCCACCATCCAGGCGTGGCAGGCCGCACGCATTGCCGACAACGCGGYGTACTACCTCTCGACGCCCTTCCAGCAGGCGTACTTCGAGATGCACGACAAGACGCTTGCCGGCCAGCAGCAGATGGAAGTGCTGTGGAAGCGCGGCGTGCACGCGGTATCCGGCGGCGACTGCGGCGCAGGTGACCGCCTCGCCTGTTTCGGCAATCTGGGCTGGGCCGTCGGCCAGCTGTACACCGACAAGTATTTCCCCGCCTCGTCAAAAGCCAAGATCGAAGCACTCGTGGCCAACCTCAAGGCCGCCTATCGCGTGCGCATCGAACACCTCGACTGGATGGGCCCGGCAACACGCAAGGAAGCCCTGAAGAAGCTCGACACTTACACCATCAAGGTGGGCTACCCCGATCATCCGCGCGACTATTCGAAAGTCACGATGCGCAGCGATGATCTTGCCGGCAATGTATTACGCGCCGCGCAGGCCGACTGGTCGTTCAATGTCGATCGCCTGGACAAGCCGGTCGACCGCAGTGACTGGAGCATGACGCCGCAGACCAATGACGCGTACAACGGCTCGCTGCGCGACATCGTGTTTCCCGCGGCGATCCTGCAACCGCCGATCTTCGATCCCAACGCCGACCCGGCAATCAACTACGGCGCCATTGGCGGCGTGATCGGCCACGAACTCACCCATGGTTTCGACGACCAGGGCCGCAAGATCGACGCCAGCGGCGCGCTGCGCGACTGGTGGACGCCGGCCGACGCCAAGGCATTCGACGAACGCGCCAAGAAACTCGGCGCGCAGTACGACGCGTTCGAACCGCTGCCCGGCGTACATATTAACGGCAACCTCACGATGGGCGAGAACATCGCCGATCTGGGCGGCCTCACCCTTGCACTCGACGCCTACCACGCGTCGCTGCACGGCAAGCCCGCTCCGGTGATCGACGGCTTCACTGGCGACCAGCGCGTCTTCATCGGCTGGGCCCAGGCTTGGCGCGGCAAACTCACCGACGACGCCATCCGCCGCCAGGTCACCAGCGATCCACACTCGCCGCGCAAGTTCCGCGTGAATGGGCCGGTGCACAACATCGATGGGTGGTATCAGGCGTTCGGGGTGCAGCCGGGGGATGCGTTGTATCTGGATCCGAAGGAGCGGGTGCGGATCTGGTGAGAGTATCCGACGACAAGCATGTGAGCTCTGCCGGCTGACTGCAGTGGCTTGAGAAAGCCACGGGAATGCCGGCAAGCCGCCCGGCGCGGCACATTGCTGCGCCTGATCGCCATGACTAGACTGCGGCCATATTCCGGAGGGGGAATGCGTCATGGCTCGTTGGGGTTCGGCTGCCTTCGCGGCGGCCATGTTGCTGCTGGCGTCGTCGGTCCACGCGAACAGTCCGAAGGATCCCATCGAAGCCAGCATGCTGGTGAGTGGAACCGTCGAAGTTCTTCCTGACGGAAAGGTTGGCAGCTACGCGCTGTACAAGGCAGAAAAGCTGCCGCCTGCTGTCCTGGATCTCATAAAGCGCGTCGCGCCGACCTGGAAATTCGAGCTCGGCGAGGCCCATACGACACCGTTTCAGGAAAGGATGTCGCTGCGCATCGTCGCCACCAGCGCCGACGATCGCCACATGACGTTACGCGTTGCCAGCGCCGATTTCAGCGACAAGGACGAGGCGGAAGGTGCGACGATCACGTGGGCACGTCGTGTGCCGCCCGTCTATCCATCGCTTTCTCGCAACAACAACGTCTCCGGCACGGTTTATCTCCTCGTCCGTGTCGGTCAAGACGGCAAAGTCACCGATGTGAGCGCCGAACAAGTCAATCTCGGCGTCTCCGTACCAAGCGCTGCGCGGATGGCCGAATTTCGCGAAGACCTTGCCCACGCTGCCATCAAAGCGTCGAGATACTGGAAGTTCCAACTGCCCACATCGGGCAACCTGGTACAAGCGCCCTATTGGGACGCGCGGATACCCGTGGGCTTCATAATGAGCAGCGGCTCGGAGACGCCGTATGGCGAGTGGGACGTGTACGTGCCGGGTCCCCGTGAGCACATCGCCTGGGCTGAGGATTCTGCGCTAGTCGCAGAAGCGCCCGATGCCATTCCTGACGGCTCGATCCATCTGCTGGGAAGTGGCACACATTTGATTTCACAGACAGCGCCCAACTGAGTTATCGACACACGGAACGCCACTCGCTGGAGTTCCTTTGGGCATCGCCGCTAAGCGCGGTCAGCTCGAACTGGGCTCGTCCACCGAACGCGCGCCTGCATCGACATGAAACGCCGACACCATCGGCGTCGTCATCATCGTCGTCACAATCGCCATCACCAACAGGATGGTGAACATCGCACTGTTGATCACGCCCGCATCGAGGCCAACCTTGATGACGATGAGCTCCATCATGCCGCGCGCATTCATCAGCGAGCCGATGGTAAGGCTGTCGCGCCAGTTCTGACCGGAGAGGCGTGCGCCAGCTGTKCCGCCGATCAATTTGCCGGCCACCGAAACAGCGAGCACGAGCAACAAGGCGATGCCTGCTCCGCCGGTCAGCAGCTTCGAACTGGTGCTCAGTCCGGCCAGCACGAAGAACACCGGCAACAACGCGGCAATGGTGACGCGTTCAACGCGATCGATCAGGTTTTCCAGCAGGCGATCGTCGCGCGGCAGGCAGGCGCCGAACAGGAACGCACCGAATACCGCATGCAGGTTCAGCCATTCGGTGATGGCTGCGCAACCGAAGGCGCCGGCCAGCAGGAAGGCCAGCACCGCGCCGTCGGCATTGCCGTCCGGTGCGTGACGCGCCAGCAGCTTTGCGCATAACGGGCGCAGCACGAACCAGGTCAGCACGAGCAAGGCGGCCAGGCCGATCATGGTGCGCCAGAACGGCGCCCAGTCGCCATGTGCGCTGATCAGCGCCACCACGAAGGCCAACATGATCCAGGCCAGCACGTCGGCCACCGCTGCTGCCGCGATGCCGAGGCGGCCGGGCAGCGACTCGGTGATGCCGCGCTCCTTCACGATGCGCGCCATCACGGGCAATGCGGTGATCGCACACGCCGTGGCAAAGAACAAGGTAAAGCCCAGTCGACTGATGCCTGGCGGCGCATAGTCCACATACAGCCATGGCGCGGCGAGCAAGGCGAGCGCGACAGGAATCACGATGGCCAGCCCGCCGATCCACGCCGCCGGCCGCAGCAAGCCACCCTGCGCACTGGCCGGCACGCGCAACTCCGCCCCTACCACGGTCATGAACAACACCAGGCCCAGCGTGCTGAGGCTCTGCAGGTTGCCGAGGCTGTCGACGGGAAACAGCTGCTGCTGCCACTCCGGTGCGATGGCGCCGAACACGATCGGGCCCAACGCGAGACCTGCCAGCATTTCGCCAACAACTGCCGGCTGGCCGATGCGCCTCGCGAGCGCAGCGATAAGCCGCGACACCACGATGATCACCAGCAGTTGGACGAGCAGCAGCGGATGGCCCATGGATTTCCCGGTGAAATAGAGGGCCGAACGGCCAAGCCCGGAGCTTGCCTTGTATGTGCGGTGACCCGCAACATGCGTCGATCACGTCATCCGCCAGGATGCGCCCACATCGAAGGACGCCCGTCGCATGGCCCACGTACTCATCCCCGTTCCGCATCAGGACTTCGATCCCAGCGAAGTTGCAGTGCCATGGCGCGTACTCATCGAAGCGGGACATCGCGCGACGTTCGCCACGCCCGATGGCCGGGTGGCCAGCGCCGACCCCATCATGTTGAGTGGCGAAGGGCTGGATCCCTGGGGTTTCGTGCCCGGTTTGCGCAAGCTGCGCTTGTTCGGCTTGCTGTTGCGCGCCAATGCCGATGCGCGGCGCGATTACGCGGCGCTTGAGAAGGATGTGGCGTTCAACGCCCCGATCGCCTGGGATGCCATCGATGCCGAACGATTCGACGGCTTGCTGCTGCCGGGTGGACATTGCGCGCGCGGCGTTCGCGAGTATCTGGAAAGCGAGCAGCTGCAGCGCGTGACGGCTGCCTTCTTCACCGCCGACAAACCGGTGGCTGCGATTTGCCACGGCGTCGTACTGGCGGCGCGCAGCCGCGGTGCGGACGGTCGCTCCGTGCTGCATGGGCGGCGCACCACCGCCCTCACCTGGGCGCTGGAAAAATCCGCGTGGTCGCTCACCCGCATCACGCGCTTCTGGGATCCGGACTACTACCGCACCTATCCCGACGGCGCGGGCCAGCCAACGGGTTATATGTCCGTCCAGCAGGAAGTGACGCGTGCGTTGGCCAGCCCCGACGATTTCCTCGACGTACCCAAGGACGCCACCGACCATCAGCGCAAGACCTCCGGCTTGGTACGCGACAGCGACACGGACGACACGCCCGCCTTCGTCGTACGCGATGGCAGCTACGTGTCGGCCCGCTGGCCGGGCGACGTGCACCGGTTCGCCCGCGAATTCGCAGCCCTCCTTGAGACGCAGGCCGAAACGCGCCTTTGAGACGCTTTTCGGAGAGGCGGCACTTGCACTAGCCGAGAGTCGCCGCAGCGACCTCCCCTATGAAAATTTCCTAGCATTTCCTAACTCCGCCCCCATCTTGGAGTTTTCGGGCTTATCCACGGTCAATCCACAATCTGTTGGGTTGACCGACCCGGTGTAGCCCGATATGTTGTGCCTCGTCGGTGCCACTCTCAGACCTACGGTCGGAATGGCTTAATAGGGAACTCCGGTGCAAATCCGGGACTGCCCCGCAGCGGTAAGTGGAAACGAAAGCCCCCATCGCACTGGCCCTCGGCGGCTGGGAAGCGGGGGCAACTAGGCCGGGCCTCACCGCCCATGTCCACGAGTCCGAAGACCTGCCGGCACATCAGGGCCCAACGCCCTGGTGCGTAGTGACGGCTTCCGCGGGGAAGCGCGTCGATGCGCGGGGCTGCTGCCCTGCTGCTCGACCGTCCGCGAAACGTCACCTTTTTTCAGCCCTGCGCGCGGGAGCAGGCGGTTGATGACCAAGCTTGGAGCGAAGTCGCGATGCAACCTATCGATACCACCGGGCGCGAACGTGCAGACGATCGTGCCGACACTGCTTTTTCCACCGACACCGCCGTGGCCGACGCGCCGCGCACGGACGCGCCGTTCGCGCTGACCCCGCCGCACAACCCCGGCCAGATGCGCGTGACCAAGCGCAGCGGCCGCCAGGAAGTGGTGGACGTGAACAAGATCGTCCGCGCCGTCACCCGCAGCAGCGAAGGCCTGCATGGGGTCGATCCCATGCGCGTGGCGCTCAAGACCATCGGCGGCCTGTATGACGGCGCCACCACGCAGGAGCTGGATCAGCTGTCGATCCGCACGGCCGCTGCGCTCACCGCCGAAGAACCCGAATACGGCCAGCTCGCTGCGCGCCTGCTGGGCGCCTTCATCGACAAGGAAGTGAGCGGCCAGGAAATCCAGAGCTTCTCGCAGTCCATAGCGCGCGGCGCGGAGCTGGGCATCCTCAACGAGCGCCTGCGCGACTTCGTGCAGATCAATGCGCGCAAACTCAACGACGCGATCGATCCGCTCGCCACGCGCCGCTTCGAATACTTCGGCCTGCGCACAGTGTACGACCGCTACCTGCTGCGCCATCCGCAGCTGCGCAAGGTGATCGAAACGCCGCAGCATTTCTTCATGCGCATCGCCTGCGCGCTCGGCGGCAACGAGATCGGCGAGACGCTGGAGTTGTATCGCCTGCTCTCCTCGCTGGAATACATCGCCAGCTCGCCGACGCTGTTCAATGCAGGTACGGCGCATGAGCAGCTCAGCTCGTGCTTCCTGCTCGACTCGCCGCTGGATTCGCTTGAATCCATCTACGAGAAGTACGGCGACGTGGCCAAGCTCAGCAAGTTTGCCGGCGGCATTGGCCTGGCCTACTCGCGCGTGCGTTCGCGCGGCTCGCTGATCAAGGGCACCAACGGCCATTCCAACGGCCTGGTGCCGTGGCTGAAGACGCTGGACGCCTCCGTCGCCGCGGTGAACCAGGGCGGCAAGCGCAAGGGCGCGGCCTGCGTGTACCTGGAACCGTGGCACGGCGACATCGAGGAATTCCTCGAGTTGCGCGACAACACGGGCGACGACGCGCGCCGTACGCACAACCTCAACCTGGCCAACTGGATTCCCGACGAATTCATGCGCCGCGTGGAGAACGACGGCGACTGGTCGCTGTTCGATCCCAAGGTGGTGCCGCACTTCGTCGACAGCTGGGGCGAGACCTTCGAGAAGGCTTATCGCGAAGCCGAAGCCGCCGGCCTGGCCGTGAAGACGGTGAAGGCGCGCGAGCTGTACGCCCGCATGCTGCGCACGCTGGCGCAGACCGGCAATGGCTGGATGACCTTCAAGGATCGCAGCAACGCCACCAGCAACCAGACGGCGAAGGCGGAAAACGTCATCCACCTGTCGAACCTGTGCACCGAAATCCTGGAAGTCACCAATGCCGACGAAACGGCGGTGTGCAACCTGGGCTCGGTGAACCTGTCGCGCCACGTGGTGGACGGTCAGTTCGATTTCGACAAGCTCGCCGGCACGGTGCGTACGGCTGTGCGTCAGCTCGATCGCGTGATCGACCTGAACTTCTACCCGATCGACACCGCCAAGGTCGCCAACAACAAGTGGCGCCCGGTGGGTCTGGGCGTGATGGGCTTGCAGGACGTGTTCTTCAAGCTGCGCCTGGCGTTCGATTCAGCCGAAGCGCTGGCGCTGTCGACGCGCATCGCGGAAGAGATCTACTTCAACGCGCTGTCGCAGTCGAACGAACTGGCGATGGAGCACGGCGCTCACCCGGGCTTTGCGGAAACGCGCGCAGCCAATGGCGAGCTGCAGTTCGACTACTGGACCAACGCGCAGCCGAACGATGTTGCACGCTGGGATGCACTGCGCGAGTCGATCAAGGCCAAGGGCCTGCGCAATTCGTTGCTGATCGCCATTGCGCCGACCGCGACCATCGCCTCGATTGCCGGCTGCTACGAGTGCATCGAGCCGCAGGTGAGCAACCTGTTCAAGCGCGAGACGCTTTCGGGCGACTTCCTGGTGGTGAACCGCTATCTGGTGGAAGAGCTGAAGACGCTGGGCCTGTGGACGAGCGAAATCCGCGACGCCATCAAGCTGGCGGAAGGCTCGATCCAGGGCATTGCCGCCATTCCGGAACGTCTGCGCCTGATTTATCGCACGGTGTGGGAGCTGCCGCAGAAGGCCCTGATCGACCTGGGTGCCGCGCGCGGCGCGTATATCGACCAGAGCCAGTCGCTGAACCTGTTCATGGAAAATCCGAACATCGGCCAGCTCAGCTCCATGTACATGTACGCATGGAAGTCCGGCATCAAGACCACCTACTACCTGCGCTCGCGTCCGGCGACCAAGATCACCAAGACCACGGTGTCGGCCGCGCCGGTGGCGAAACCCGCACCGGTCGAGGAGCAGGAAGAGGCGACGGCGGCAGTGTTCTGCTCGCTGGAGAATCCGGAGTACTGCGAGGCTTGTCAGTAAGAAGGCGCAACGATGAAGCCCTACCGGAACCTCAGCGGCAAATCCGGGGTCGCCAGCTACGAAGCTGGCAAGGGCTACATCCGGGTTCGTTTCGTAAAGGACGGACTCTACGAATACACCGACGCAACACCCGGGCGCCTGCATGTGAAGAACATGCAGGCGCTCGCCGAGGCGGGCCTTGGCCTGTCCACCTATATCAGCCGCTTCGTGCGCGACCGCTACGCACGCAAGCTGGATTGAGCAGCACGTTTACCGAGGAACACCATGTCGAACATTCTTGATCCAGGCTTTGAACTCACCTTGCGCCCGATGCGCTACCCCGAGTTCTACGAGATGTATCGCAACGCGATCAAGAACACGTGGACGGTGGAGGAAGTGGATTTCTCGCTGGACGTGACCGATCTCAAATCCAAGATGTCCGATGCGGATCGTCACCTGATCCATCGCCTGGTCGCGTTCTTCGCCACCGGCGACACGATCGTGTCGAACAACCTGGTGCTCAACCTGTACCAGCACATCAATGCGCCCGAAGCGCGCATGTATCTGTCGCGTCAGCTGTATGAGGAAGCGCTGCACGTGCAGTTCTACCTCACCTTGCTCGATACCTATATTCCCGACCCGACCGAACGCAACAAGGCGTTCGACGCGATCGAGAACATTCCGTCGATCCGCCAGAAAGGCGAGTTCTGCTTCAAGTGGATCGACTCCATCCAGGGCCTGCAGCGCCTGGAGACGCGTGAGCATCGACGCCAGTTCCTGCTCAACCTGATCTGCTTTGCGGCGTGCATCGAAGGCCTGTTCTTCTATGCAGCGTTTGCCTACGTCTACTTCCTGCGTTCGCGCGGCCTGCTGCATGGCCTTGCCTCGGGCACCAACTGGGTGTTCCGCGACGAGTCTGGCCATATGGCGTTTGCGTTTGACGTGGTACGCACGGTGCGCTCCGAAGAGCCCGAGCTGTTCGACGAGGAGATGCGCGCGCAGGTGGAAGCGATGCTCGAAGAGGCCATCGCCTGCGAAACGCAGTTCGCGGAAGATGTGCTCTCCGGCGGCGTGGCCGGTCTTTCGCCGAAGGAAATGCGCCAGTACCTGGAGTACTGCGCCGACCAGCGCCTCGTGCAGCTGGATATGCCCAAGAAGTACGGCTCGAAGAATCCGTTCGACTTCATGGATCTGCAGGATGTGCAGGAAGTGACCAACTTCTTTGAGCGTCGTGTGTCGGCGTATCAGGTGGGTGTGCAGGGGGATGTGGCGTTTGACATGGCGTTTTGATGGGGCGGTGGGGTTTGTGGTTGGTGCTTCGGCTCGCGTAGGTTGAAATTTGGATCTCGCTTGTTGTCTCGGCGAGACCTGCTTTTTGTTCGTCATCCCGGCGCAGGCCGGAGGCGCTTTTCAACAGCCTCATGGCTGGTCATTCAGGGCCTCGGTCTTCGGTTGCCGCCTTGAGGCCAGGGTGCCGCCTACGCGGCGGGCGTTTCGAACGGCTGCCGCCGCTCGAGTCACTTTTCTCTTGCTGGCCCAAGAGATCCCTCGGGACTAGCTTCGCGTCGAAAGTAACCCAAAGAGAATGGCCTGATAACGCCCGCAGCATGGTGTTGGGATAAGCCCGAGCGCTCGAGGCGCGTGGTTGTGGGACAACCTCCGAGGGTACACAGGGGGTACCTCAAAGCGCTGCGCAACGCGCCCGAATCGCTGAGGACTTARAGCGGGGCCTCGCTGCGCATYGGCTTYGGGCATCGCYCCSTCCTTTGCCGCGCCTGCCGCTTGTCTGTGGG
>NZ_JBFTRY010000055.1:0-19482 GCF_056399745.1 Dyella sp. 01N36 | reverse complement strand
CTGTAGACCATGCCCAGCGTACGGGTGATCGAGGTTTCCGGCTTCAGGTTCGGGTTCGAACCGGAGAGAAATGCCACCGGCGTCTGGCCACCATTGGTGCTGGCGATCTGCGCACCGGTCTGGTCGACCTGGCGATAGTTCGCCGGCACGCCAGCGGCGGCGCAGCGAGCCTTGACCTGCGAGTTGGTCGCGGCAGCGCCGTAGGCCGAGTCACACGGATCCAGGAAGGTTTCGAAGCTCTGGCCGATGCCGCCATCCAGATCGCTGATGGTCGGTGCACGGAAGCCCTGGGCCCAGGTACCGCGAACCAGCAGGTCCGCGAACGGACGGTAGCGGAAGCTGTACTTGTTGTTGGTGGTGCTGCCGAAGTTGCTGTAGTGCGAGTAGCGGCTGGCGATATTGATGCCCAGCTCCTGCGCACCCGGCAGGTCACGCAGCAGCGGCACGTCAAGCTCGGCGTACGCTTCGTTGGTGTTGTACGCGCCGTTGGTCGGTGCGCTGGCCAGGTTGGTGGTCAGGCCGGCGGCATCGCCTGCGTCGGGACGGAAGACGCCCTTTTCGCCGCGATGCTCCACGCCCACGGCCAGATTGACCGTGCCGGCCGGCAGGTCGAACAGACCGCCGGACACGTTGGCGGCCCAGTCGGAGGTGTAGCTGGCCTGGCGATCGGTGCTGTTGTAGTTCAGGTAGTTCCACACCGACTGCGGCGTGCCGCCCGGACCGGCGAGGATGTTCCACGGCACGCAACCGGCGGCGCGATCAGCGGCGCTGGCGCAGGCGACCTGGCCGTTGATGGTGGTCGTCGGGCCCAGCGCGGCGCGGGCATTGGGCAGATAGATGTTGCCGCTGCCCTGGATGCGGATCTTGTTGGCGTCGTAGGTGAAACCAGCGTCCCACGACCAATCGTGGTTCAGGAACTGGAAGTAACCTTCGGCACCCAGGTCGATGTGCGCAAGATTGGACTGGACGTTGGTGACGCGGGGCATTTCCACCGTGCGGCGGAAGAACTCGACGTCCTGGCCCGGGAACGGGTTGTAGGCGTTCTGGCCGCTGATCAGGATCGGCTCATCAGCCGCGCCCGACTGGAACGGGTAACCGGCGAGCTGGCTCGAGGTATCGCGCGAGCTGTAGCTGGCGGCCGCGCGCAGCGTGATGTTGTCGGTGAGCTTGTAGCGGTCCTGCAGGTACAGGTTCTTCAGCTTGGTGCCCGCGCGGAACGTCATGTCCTGCTGCGTGTTGTACTTGTCGGCCGTGCTGTTGGGGTCGTACAGGTGGTAGCCGGTCGGCGCGCCTGCCGTCGTCGTCTGCGAACCGTGGTTGTAGACGTACTGGTCGCCCGTGGTCGGATCGACCACGCGGCCGTACGGGCCCAGGCCCAGGCCAGCCGTCGGGTGACGCGGACCCTGTGCGTACGAGGTCTCGGGACGCTCGCTGTTCCACATCGGATCGGTGTTCTGGTACGAGGCACCGACGATGATCGAGTTCTTCTCGGTCGAGTGACCCCAGGTGAAGTCGTAGTTCTGCGTCTCGCCGTCGCCCTTGCCGTTCTGGCCGTAGTAGACCGTGGCTTCGGCGCCGTCGAACTTCTCCTTGGTGATGATGTTGACCACGCCGCCGATGGCGTCGGAGCCGTAGATGGAGGAGGCGCCATCCTTGAGGATGTCGATGCGCTCGATCATCGAGACGGGGATGGTCGACAGGTCGGTCAGGCCCGAGAGGCTGGTGCTCCAGCGACGGCCATTGACCAGCACCAGGGTGCGCTGCGAACCCAGGTTGCGAATGTTGACGTAGCGACCGCCGACGTCAGCGCCCGAGGACAGCGTGTCCTGCGGGGTGATGTCCGGAGTACCGGCGGACGGCATGCGGGCCAGGATGTCGTTGACGTTGGTCAGGCCGGTGGCCTGGATCGCCGCGCGGTCCATGGTGAACACAGGCTGCGAGGTTTCCACGTCAACGCTGCGAATGCGCGAGCCGGTGACGGTGACGGTCTCGAGGCTCTTGGCCGAGGATTGTTCAGCCGGGGCAGGAGCGGCATCCTGTGCGGCCACCGACCACGTCTGCAGCACGAGCGCTGCGGCGATGGCAGTAGCCAGCAGGGTCTTTTGCTTCATTGTTGGAACTCCGAACAAAAAATAGCCATCAGCCAGCTCGCGAGGGCTGGACATCTGGGTATGGGGATGGCGCGAACAACCCTGGGGAAGGGGTGCGCACCGTGGCATCGCCAGGCTTGGGGGACAGGCGATGTAATCCCGAAGTTAAAACAAAGTGACGGGTAGGTGCAACCCTGATGCAACAGTCAGCTGCTAGTTGGTTCCCGGGTGGGTGCCTAAGAAATTTCTGTGCAAGCGCTGATCTAGTCGCCTGTCGGGAGTATCAGCATCGCGTCAGCGCACCAAAGGCATGGACCCGATGCCCTCCAGCAGCGCTGCCCGCTACACTCGCGCTTTGCCGCCAGCCCGTGTGCCCATGACGCAGCCCTTCACCGTCGCCTTCGATCCCGTCGCTTTCAAGCTGGGGCCGCTTCAGATCCACTGGTATGGCTTGATGTATCTGGGCGGGTTCCTGGGCGCATGGTTGCTCGCCGAATACCGCCGTCGGCGCGGCCGCCTGCCGGTATCGCGCGATGCGCTCGGCGACCTGGCGTTCTACGCGATGATGGGCGTGATCGTCGGCGGTCGTATCTGGTACATGCTGTTTTACGCCGATATCCACTGGATCTGGACCGATCCGCTCGCGCTGTTTCGCGTGTGGGACGGCGGCATGAGCTTCCACGGCGGCCTGCTGGGCGTGCTGACGGCGGGTTGGTGGTGGTCGCGCCGCAACGACATCCATTTCTTCGACACGATCGATTTCGTGGCGCCGATCGTTCCGGTGGGCCTGGGGCTGGGCCGCCTCGGCAATTTCATCAACGGCGAGCTGTGGGGCAAGCCCGATACCGTTTCCTGGGCGATGATCTTCCCCAACGCGCGCTCCGCCGACGTGGACTGGGCCGCGACACATCCGCAGTGGCAGGCTGCCCTGGCTCAGTTCAACGGCTTGCCGCGCCATCCCTCGCAGCTCTATGAAATGCTGCTGGAGGGCGTGGTGATGTTCACCGTGCTGTTCCTGGTGTCGATCAAGCCGCGTCCGCGTTATCTCATCTCCGGACTGTTCGCGCTGCTGTATGGCTGTTTCCGCTTTGGCGTGGAATTCGTGCGCGTGCCCGATCCGCAGCTTGGTTACCTCGCGTGGGGCTGGCTGACGATGGGACAGATTCAGTCCTTGCCGCTGATCTTGATCGGTCTGGTGCTGATGGTCATGTCGCGCAACGCGCCGACCATGCGTCCGTACAACGTTTCGCTGCCCACCAAGGAGTAAGCCGTGCGCGCCTATCTCGACCTGCTGCAGCACGTGCTCGATCACGGCACCGAAAAGGCCGATCGCACGGGCACCGGTACGCGCAGCGTGTTCGGCTGGCAGATGCGCTTCGATCTGGCCGAAGGCTTCCCGCTGGTCACCACCAAGAAGCTGCACCTCAAATCGATCATCCACGAGCTGATCTGGTTCCTGCAGGGCGACACCAATATCGCCTACCTCAAGCAGAACGGCGTCAGCATCTGGGACGAATGGGCCGACGCCGATGGAAACCTGGGACCGGTCTACGGACAACAGTGGCGTGCCTGGCCCACCGCCGACGGCGGTGTGGTCGACCAGATCCGCTGGGTGGTGGAGGAGATCAAGCGCAACCCGGATTCCCGCCGCCTGCTGGTGAGCGCGTGGAACGTCGGCGAACTGCCGAAAATGGCGCTGATGCCGTGCCATGCGCTGTTCCAGTTCTACGTGGCGGACGGCAAGCTCAGCTGCCAGCTGTACCAGCGTTCGGGCGACATCTTCCTCGGCGTGCCGTTCAACATTGCCAGCTACGCGCTGCTGACCCATATGATCGCCCAGGTATGCAACCTGGGGGTGGGTGATTTCGTACATACGTTGGGTGACGCCCATCTCTACAACAATCACGTAGAGCAGGCGCGACTGCAGTTGAGCCGCGAGCCCCGGGCGCTGCCGCGGCTGGAACTCAACCCTGAGGTTCGCTCGATTTTCGATTTCCGCTACGAGGACATCGCGATCGTGGGCTACGAACCGCATGGCGCCATCAAGGCGCCGGTGGCCGTGTAGGCCCGGCACGCTGTCACTTGCCGGGTTCGGCCCCCGGTCCTGCTAAGATCGGCGCCGCGCCACGCCCCCGGCCGGCGGCGCGGGTGGTAAACACTGTCGAGGATTCAAGGATTTCCATGGCTATTTCGCTGATTGCCGCGCTGGATGAGAACTTCGCTATTGGCCGCAAGGGCCAGTTGCCCTGGCACCTGCCGGACGACCTGCGCTGGTTCAAGGAGCTCACGCTCGGCAAGTACGTGCTGATGGGCTACAACACCGCGGTGGCGATCGGCCGACCGCTGCCGGACCGCACCAACCTGGTGATGAGCCGCAAGCACGAAGCGCCGTTTCCGGGTCAGGTCACCGTTCGTTCCCTAGCCGAGGGTACGGCTCGCGCCGGAGGCACCGGCCTGATGGTGATCGGCGGCGGCGAGATCTACCGTGAGGCCCTGCCGGCCGCCAAGCGCCTGTACCTCACCTGGGTCAATGGCGCGGTGGATGGCGCGGACACGTTCTTCCCGGGCGTGCATTTCAGCGACTGGACCGAAGTGTCCCGCGTGCACCACAAGAAGGACGGTACCCACGCGTACGACTTCGACATGGTCGAGTACATCCGCAACGACTGAGCCAAGGCGATGCCTGCTCCGACGACGGCCGCCATGCATGTCATGGCTGGCGTCATGCTCGATCCGCAAGGGCGTGTGCTGCTGGCGCAGCGCCCCCCCGGCAAGCACCTGGCCGGTCTATGGGAATTCCCCGGTGGAAAACTGGAGGCTGGCGAAACGCCGGTCGACGGTCTGGTGCGCGAGTTGCGCGAAGAGCTGGGCGTCGAGGCTAGCGTCGAGGCACCACTGATCCGCGTGCCCTGGCGTTACGGCGAACGCTCGCTGTTGCTGGATGCCCGCATCGTGCGTCGATGGCAGGGCGAGCCAGCATCGCTGGATGGCCAGGCGTTGCGCTGGATTGCCCCGGCATCCGTCGATGTGGATCTGCTCACGCCAGCGGACCGGCATATCCTGCGCGCACTCCAACTGCCCACGCGCTACGCGATCACCGCCGATGTCCCATCGTCGGCGTTCAACCAATGGCAGCAACGGATTCGAGGCGCCATGGCGGCAGGCGAGCGCATGGTGCTGCTGCGCTTCCCGCAGTGGTCAACGGCACTGGTACGGGAGCTGGCGGCCAGTCTGTTGATCGAAGCGCGTGCCGTGGACGCCCATCTGCTGTTGAGTGGTGACGTCGAAGGCGCGCTGGCGCTGGGCGCGGGCGCCGGAGTTCAGCTCAAGGCAGCGCAACTCGCGAACTGGCAGGAGCGTCCCTTGCCCACGGGGCAATGGGTGGGCGCGAGTTGTCATCATGCAGCGGATCTGCAGCGGGCGATGAACATCGTCGACTTCGCCACGCTCTCTACGGTAGCCGCGACGGCCACCCATCCCGAGGCGACGCCCATGGGTTGGGCGGCCTTCGAACATTTGATCGACAGCTCGCCCTTGCCTGTCTATGCGCTCGGCGGCATGACGCTGCAGGAGCTCGAAAGGGCAAGACACGCGGGCGGGCAGGGCGTGGCCGGCATCCGCGGATTCTGGTGACCGCGGCTCAAGGTTTCGCTTGAGCGAAAGCCAGGTAGCGTGCATGCAACTCAACCACCGCACGGTCCAGCGCGGATTCGTCACCGCTGTTTTCGATCACGTCATGGGCCAGTGACAGGCGCTGTTCGCGGCGCGCCTGCCGCTCGATCATGCGCCGGGCCAGGGCCTCGTCGATACCATCGCGCCGTGTCAGTCGTTCCAGCTGCACGGACTCGGGCACATCCACCACCAAAACGCGATCCACCCAGCGGTAGTGGTCATGATTCTCGGCGAGCAACGGGATCGCCAGCATGCAATAGGGGCCGCGATCTGCCGCGACGTGTTCATGCAGCCACTGGCGAATGCGCGGATGAGTGATGGCTTCGAGCGCGCGCCGTTCCGCATCGTTGCCGAACACGCGTTGCCGCATGGCGCTGCGATCCAGCTGACCGCTGGCATCGAGTACATCGCCACCGAAGTGCGCGACGACGGCCGCCAGGCCCTCCGATCCCGCAGCAATCACTTCACGCGCCGCGACATCCGCATCGTAGACATGGATGCCCAGCGCTTCGAACCGTCGCGACACCGCACTCTTGCCGGCGGCGATGCCGCCAGTGAGGGCGACCACATAGCTGGCGCGAGGCGCGGTCAATGCATGCCCGTCAGCTGCATGTACTGCTGCAGCAGCCATTCGCCGGCGACGAACCAGGTCCATCCTGCCGCCGCAATAAACGGGCCGAACGGCATGGGAATATCACGCCCATGCTTGTGCAGCGCGATCATGCTGCCGCCCACGATGGCGCCGATGAAGGACGAAAGCAGGATTACCGGCAGCAGCGCCGTGGGGCCCATCCAGGCACCAAGCGCGGCGAGCAGCTTGAAGTCACCATAGCCCATGCCTTCCTTGCCGGTCAGCAGCTTGAACAGCCAGTACACGCTCCACAGGCTGAGGTAGCCAATCGCCGCGCCGAGTATCGCGGTGTTCGGCGACACGAACATCGCCACAAGGCTTAGCAGCAGGCCCAGCCAGAGCAGCGGGTAGTTCAACTGATCGGGCAGATACTGCGTGCGGAAATCGATGCCGGCCAGCGCAATGAGCATCCAGGTGAACACCAGTCCTGCCACGGCCGGCCAGCTGGGTCCGAACTTCCAGACAATGACCGCGCTGGCCAGGCCGCTGAGCAGTTCAACCAGCGGGTACTGAATGGAAATGGACGTCTTGCAGTAGCGGCAGCGGCCGCCCAACAGCAGCCATCCAAACAAGGGAATGTTGTCGCGGGCTGAGAGCGGATGCTTGCAGTGAGGGCAATGCGAGGGCTCGCGCACGATGCCGGGAGGCAACGAAGTGCTGTCGGGCTCCATGGCCAGCGTGTCGAAGGCATCGAGTCGCCACTGGGCCATCAGGCGCTCGGGCAGGCGCAGGATCACGACATTGAGGAAGCTGCCGACCAAGAGGCCAAGCACACCGGCTGCAAGAATCCATTCCCAAAGGGGTAGCTCAAACATGCATAAATCCGAAGGATTGGATATGAAAAAGGCCCCTCTCCCGGCGGGAGAGGGGCCTGGATGGCCAGAGCTTACACGGTGGACGCGAGCTTGAAGATGGGCAGGTAGAGCGAGATGACCATGCCACCAACGAGCACGCCGAGGATCACCATGATCAGGGGCTCGAGCAGTGTCGCCAGGGTGTCTACTGCGTTATTCACTTCTTCCTCGTAGAACTCGGCCACCTTGAACAGCATGTGGTCAAGCGCACCCGATTCTTCACCGATGGCCGTCATCTGCACGACCATGTTCGGAAACACGCCGGTCTGTCGCATGGAGAGCTGCAGCTGGTGACCAACGGCCACGTCTTCGCGCATCTGCTTGACGGCGTCGCCATAGACCACGCTGCCGGTGGCGCCTGCCACGGCATCGAGCGCTTCCACCAGCGGCACACCGGCCCGGAAAGTCACCCCCAGTGTGCGGGCAAAACGGGCAATCGCCGATTGACGAAGAATATTGCCGATCACCGGAAGCTTCAGCATCAGTCGATCGAGGAAATGAGCAAACTTGACGGATCGCTTCTTGGCCATCACAAGCGCGATGACACCGCCGACAATGCCGCCAATCACGACCCACCAATAGGACTTCATGAATTCCGAGGCGCTGATGACGATCTGGGTCGGGGCGGGCAATTCCGCACCCGCATCCTTGAAGGTCTGTGCGAAAACCGGTACTACGAACAGCAGCATGATCATGCTGACGAGTAGCGCAACCGCCAGCACCATGACGGGATAGAACATCGCCTTCTTGATCTTGGCCTTGATCGCCTCGGTGCGTTCCTTGTATGTCGCCACCGTGTCCAGCACGGTGTCCAGTACACCCGAAGCCTCGCCTGCGTGAACCAGGTTTCGATAAAGCTCGTCGAATTCGACCGGGTATTTTGCCAGCGCTTCGTGGAGGGCCGAACCACCCTCGATGGTCTGCTTCACATCCGTCAACATGTTCTTGAAGCGGATGTTCTTCTGGCCGTCGGCGATGATCTCGAAGGACTGCACCATCGGCACGCCCGAGGCCATCATGGTGGCGATCTGGCGGCTGAAGATGGCGACGTCGCGAGGCTTGACCGAGCTGCCGGTGGCCCCGAACAGCGGCTTGCCGCGTTCCTTCACGGTCTGCGGGTTCATGCCCTGCCGGCGCAGCTCCGCCTTGACCAGCGAAGCGTTCTTGGCCGCCATGTCGCCCTTCATGCGCTTGCCGCGCTTGTCCAGGGCGATCCWGTCGTACGTGGTCAGCTGGCTGATCTCGGCGCGCTGGGCGCCGAGCGACTTGACGTTCTTAGCGGTGGCCGCGGCCATGGCATTTCCCCCTGCTGGTACGGTCGGACCGCCTCAGGATGGCGGCCGTCTTATCGGTGCAGCTTAAGTCATTCCCCCGGACTAATTCGTGGCACCGGACGCAAGTTCGGTGCGACGGACTGCCCAACCCGGCGGCCATATCGGCCAATACCGGGATCAATCCTTGGTGACGCGGTCGATCTCGGCCAGGCTGGTCATGCCCTTCTTGACCTTCAACAACGCCGATGCACGCAGATCGTTCACTCCGGCATTCTTGGCCGCTTCGGCAATCTGCAGCGTATTACCGCCGTGGAGGATGATCTTCTGGATCTCTTCCAGCATCGGCATCACCTGGTAAATACCAACACGGCCCTTGTAGCCCTCATTGCAGCTATCGCAGCCGACCGCTTCATAGACGACCAGGCCGGCGTCGATATCGGCCTGTGTGAAGCCGGCGTCCAGCAACGTCTTGGGCGGCAACTCGATGGGGCGCTTGCATTCGTGCAGACGACGCGCCAGGCGCTGCGCAATGACCAGCGTTACCGACGAGGTGATGTTGTAAGGCGCAATGCCCATGTTCATCATGCGCGAAATGGTCTGCGGCGCGTCGTTGGTATGCAGCGTCGAGAGCACCATATGGCCGGTCTGCGCCGCCTTGATGGCAATTTCCGCCGTTTCCAGGTCGCGGATTTCGCCGACCATGATTACGTCCGGATCTTGTCGCAGGAAGGAACGCAGCGCCGCGGCGAAGGTCATGCCGCGCTTGACGTTCTGCTGGACCTGGTTGATGCCCTCGACGCGAATTTCAACCGGGTCTTCCACGGTCGAGATGTTGCGCTCGGCGGTGTTGAGAATGTTGAGCGCTGTATAGAGCGATACTGTTTTGCCTGAGCCGGTGGGACCGGTTACCAGCACCATGCCATAGGGTTTATGGATGGCATCGATGTAGAGTTGCTTTTGTGCTTCCTCGTAGCCCAAGACATCGATGCCCAGCTTGGCGGCAGAGCCGTCCAGAATACGCAGCACAATCTTTTCGCCGAACAGCGTGGGCAGCGTGCTGACGCGGAAGTCGACCGAGCGGCTCTTGGACAAATTGAGCTTGATACGTCCGTCCTGCGGTACGCGGCGCTCGGCGATGTCCAGGCCCGACATCACCTTGATGCGGGAGGAAATACGCGCGGCGAGCTTCATCGGCGGGCTGGCGACAGCGCGCAACATGCCATCCATGCGCAAGCGCACGCGATACTGGGTTTCGAACGGTTCGAAATGGATGTCCGAGGCGCCGCGCTTGATCGCGTCGACCAGGATCTTGTTGACGAACTTGACCACCGGAGCGTCGTCATTGGAGTTCGCGTCGATGCCGGTGGATTCGGCCTCTTCGTCGCCGCCTTCCAGCGTCAATTCATCGAAATCGCCGCCGCCCATCTCGGGCATGGCGTTGCTCATCGCATTGAGCGCGGTTTCGATGACCCGCAGGAGCTGATTGCGATCGACCAGGATCGGTTCCACCATGCAGTTGGAGTGGAACTTGATCTCGTCCAGCGCATGCGATTGCATCGGATCGGCAATGCCGACGAACAATCGCTTGCCGCGCTTGAACAGCGGCAGCGCCTTGTGCTTGTTGATCAGCGCTTCGCTGATCAGGTTCAACGGTAGATTGGCCGGAACCAGGGCGCTCACATCCATCATCGGCATGCCGAACTCGTCGGAGGCGATGCGGGTGAGTCGCGCGCTGTCTACAAGGTTGTTGTCCAGCAGCCAGGCGGTGAGCGAGGCCTTTCCCTGGGTCGACTCGGCCACGGCCCGGCGAACATCGGTCTCCGGGAGCACATCTTCCGATACCAGTCTGCGCGCCAGGCCGGTGAGGCCTGCGAGCGACGGTTGCATTAGCGTTGACATAGCGATACGGCCCAGCCCCCTGATAAGAAGGGAATTTACCCCAGTTGGCGGGGTTGGTCATCCCATCGGCTCAGGGTTTGAAAGCCTCGGGGTGACCGGGCGCACAGAACCAGCCTGAATCGGGCGCGCCATCCGGATATGCAACAGACGTGCCTCGCCGGTTTTGTCCGTAGACCGCGCCGTGGCATTGGGATAGAAATGCCGCCTGTCCCCATAAAGCGCGACCTGTGACACATCCTGACCCCCTGCGGCCCTTTCTCGTCTTTGGCGCCCCCCGGATCGAAGAGGCTGAGATCGCCGAAGTCGAGGCCTGCCTGCGCTCAGGCTGGTTGGGGACGGGTCCGCGGGTTGCGCAGTTCGAGCGGGATTTTGCCGCATGGCGCCAGGCCCGGCCCTCCCAGGTGGCGGCAGTGAACTCCTGCACGGCGGCTCTCCACGTCAGCATGGTGGCGGCGGGCCTGGAGCCGGGCAGCGAAGTGATTACCACCCCTTTGACCTTCTGCGCCACGGTCAACGCCATTCTCCATGCGGGGCTCACGCCGGTGCTCGCCGACGTCGATCCTGTCACGCAGAACATCGATCCGGACGCCATCGAGGCGGTCATTACCCCGCGAACCAGAGCCATCCTGCCGGTCCACTTCGCGGGCCGACCCTGCGCCATGGACCGGATCATGGCCATCGCCGACAAGCACGGCCTGGTGGTGATCGAAGACTGCGCCCATGCCATCGAGAGCGAGTTCCATGGCAAACCCGTGGGTAGCTTCGGGGATTTCGGCTGCTTCAGTTTCTACGTGACCAAGAACGTGGTGACGGGGGAAGGAGGCATGATCCTGGGCCGTGACGAGGAGCGCATCTCCCGCGCCCGCATCCTGGCACTGCACGGGATGAGCAAGGACGCCTGGCATCGCTTTGGCGACCGGGGCTACCGGCACTATCAGGTGGTCGAGTGTGGTTTCAAGTACAACATGATGGACTTGCAGGCGGCCATCGGCATTCACCAGCTGGCCCGGGTCGAGGACAACTGGCAGCGTCGTCGGCAGCTGTGGCAGTACTACGGCGAGGCACTGGCAGGCCTGCCGATCGGGCTTCCGGCCGCACCGGCGGATGGAACGCGCCATGGCTACCACCTATATACGGTGATGATCGATGCCCTGCGCTGCGGCATCGACCGCGACAGTTTTCTTGAGGCCATGAACGCGCTGCGGATTGGCACAGGCGTCCACTACCTGTCGGTGCCCGAGCATCCCTACTACCAGCAACGCTTCGGCTGGCGCCCCGAGCAATGGCCGGTAGCAATGCGCCTGGGGCGCCAGACCGTGAGCCTGCCGCTTTCTCCGGCCATGTCTGATGAGGATGCTGAACGAGTGATCGATGCGGTGCGGTCAGTCATCCGCACCTGAGACACCGGCAAGGCATTGGGAGTGATGTGATGCAGCGCCCGCAAATTCGCGCTGGTCGCCATCTGCTGCTGAACGCAGCGGAGCTCAGGTTATGATGCCGCTTCACTTCCGGGGACACGCTCTTGAGCCGCCTAAGCATCATCCTGCCTGCCAAAAACGAGGGGGCGGCCCTGAAAGGCCTGTTACCTCGCCTGCGACTAGCCCAGCCGGAGGCGGAAATCATCGTGGTGGACGACGGTTCGACTGACGATACGCGCGACATCTGTACCGCGGCAGGGGTGACCTGCCTGTCCTCGCCTTACTCCATGGGCAATGGCGCGGCCATCAAGCGCGGTACGCGCGCGGCCTCCGGCGACATGCTGGTCTTCATGGACGGCGACGGACAGCATGACCCCGCCGATATTGCGCGCTTGCTGGAAAAGCTGGGAGAGGGATACGACATGGTCGTAGGCGCCCGCGACTGGAGCAGCCAGGCCGGCGTGGGACGAGGCGTAGCCAATACCATCTACAACTGGCTGGCCACGCGCATGACGGGCCACACGGTGGCCGACCTGACCTCCGGCTACCGAGCAGTGCGCGCGGAGAAGTTCCGCGAATTTCTGCACCTGCTGCCGAACGGCTTTTCGTACCCCACCACCAGCACCATGGCATTTTTCCGCAGCGCCTACCCGGTGGCCTATGTGCCGATCAAGGCAGCGCAGCGCATTGGCAAGAGTCACATCAAGCCGATCAAGGATGGCATCCGCTTCCTCTTGATCATCTTCAAGATCGCGACGTTGTATTCGCCGTTGAAACTGTTTGCGCCAGCGAGTGCGGTATTTTTTGTCCTGGGTTGCGCGAACTATACGCGTACGTTTCTTTCGTATGGACGCCTGACCAACGGTAGTACGTTGATGTGGAGTGCTGCGGTAATCGTGTTTCTCATTGGACTGGTATCGGAGCAGATCACTTCATTGACGTACCGTCGGAGTGACTGAGTAGACATGGAAGTACGGCCGCGCCTGCTGGTGCTCACATCGACTTACCCGCGTTGGGCGAATGATCCGGAGCCGGCCTTTGTACATGAGTTAGCGCGGCGCTTGATTGATCGTTTCGAAGTGCACGTACTTTGCCCTCATGCGCCAGGGGCGAAGATACGAGACCAGTTGGATGGCGTGTATGTGCATCGTTATCGTTATGCGCCTGAACGTTGGGAGGTCCTGGTCAATGACGGCGGAATGCTGGCCAATGTACGCCGCTCTCGCTGGAAATGGCTGCTGGTGCCCGGGTTCGTCCTCGCGCAATACATTTTCACTCGTGCGCTGGTGCGGAAGCTTCATCCGCAGGTGGTGCATGCACACTGGTTGTTGCCTCAAGGGTTGATTGCAGCAGCTGCGATTCGTAACGTGCCGTGGGTGGTGACCGCGCATGGGGCGGATCTTTTCGCGTTGAAGGGGCCCCTCTTCGCACGCCTTCGTCGATGGGTGGTCCGCCGTGCGTCGGCTATCACCCTGGTGAGTCAAGCGATGCGAAATCGCTTGCTATGCGAAGTGCCGGATAGTCACGTATCAGTCCTGTCCATGGGTGTGGATACCTCAAACCGCTTTACGCCGGGTCCGGATCGTGGTGACAGCGAGTTGCTCTTTGTCGGCCGTCTAGTCGAAAAGAAGGGTTTGACGCACTTGATTCAGGCGTTGCCACAAATTGCGGCCCGGTGCCCTCAAGTGAGGTTATCCGTTGTGGGTGCTGGTCCTGAGGGGGAGCATCTGCAGCAACAGGTCCGCGATCTTGGAATAGAGCGACATGTTCGATTTCTCGGAGCGCTGCCGCAAACCGAATTACCCGACCACTACCGGCGTGCGACCTTGTTCGTCGCGCCATTCGTCGAGGCTGCCAGCGGCGATCAAGAGGGCTTGGGGTTGGTTGTTGCTGAAGCAATGGCGTGCGGCTGCCCAGCCATCGTCGGCGACGTGCAGGCGGTACGAGATCTGGTAAATGCCCGGACAGGGCGGGTAGTCTCGGCGCCTGACCACGCGGCGCTGGCGGAGTGTATCGTGGGCTTATTGAGCGATCCGGCGGAGCGCGCTGCTTTGGGCGAGGCTGGGCGGTGCCATGTTGAGCAACACTTTTCCTGGGACGTTGTCAGTCAACGATACGGTGAATTACTTCTTGGTGTGACCACTGACAAGAAGTGTTGATGGTCTCCGTGACCCGCCGCTTATGTTCGCGCAAAAAGCCACAACCCCCCCCCAGTTAGAGATCTGCACGGGATTCAGTTCGCTGTGCCCCAGTCATGCGGGCCTGTTCAGCACGAAGAGATTTGTTGAAGTCTCAGGGGCTTCGTTCGACCAGTAGGTCGTGCCATTGCCGTCCACTTTTGTCCCAACTGGGCAGGCTGCCGTAGCTTGTCTCGGTGTTCTTCAGCAGGGCAAGCGTGCGCTCGGAAAGCGCCTGTGCGTTCCCGACCGGGGCGATGTGCACGGTTTTGTCTTTGAGCATCCAGCGCACAGGCTCTGTCGAAGTTGCGACAACTGGCACTCCACAAGCCATAGCCTCGCAGAGCTTTGCCGGATAGCTATATCGCCCAAAGCTGGTGTCAGCCGTAATGACGTACGCCACGTCGAGCGCGTTCAGAAGGATCGGCAGTTGCTCATCGGCGAGGTAGCCCGTAGCGATAACCCCCGGCTCTTGGAGCACGTGGGCAGGGGGGGTGCCGCTAACAACTAGTTTGGCTCGCGGTTCGTGCGTGAGGGTCTTTCTGAACGCTCGAATGAGTACATCTGTTCCTCGATTCTTTGACCAGCTTCCCACATATCCAAAGAGCGGAGCATCCACAGGCAAGTTCAGTTCAAGACGACACGCATGTTTGTCTTTCTCTACGAACTCTGGATCGGCTGCCATCGGTACAACGTGTGCTTCGAATCCTTTTCGCCGATATGACTGTAATAGTTGGGCAAGTTGCGGCCCCGCAGCAGTCACCAGGTCAGCAGAATGGATAGCTCGCCTCCAGGCAAAATGGAGTGGTAGATTCCACGGAATATACGCCTCGAAGTTGTCATAGGCGTCCAGAGCCAGACGGGCCCCGCTGCGCTTTGCGAGCTGCCAGGCCAAAAGTCCGAACCAGATATCTGAGCAGCCGATAATCCAATCGGGGTTCATGGCGTCAACGTGGGTTGCAAGCCTCTTCCACAGTCCGATAGGCCCAAGCGTTCGCACATCCAGGCTTGTCCATTTCACTCCCGCGCTGATCTTGCTGGCCTCCGGAAGCTTGTGATGGCTGCAAAGCAGGACCTCAACTTGGTGACCTTGTTCCGCCAGCACTCGGGGCAGATGGAAGAACCTGCCGTAAGGACGGAGCAGGAGATCCCGTTGCTGAGGGTGGCGCTTGCTGAGAAAAAGCAGACGCATGGGCCGTTTCGTTCCTGCGAGTGAATGGTTCAACTGGGCTCGTATCAATTGGAATGTCGTTTCAATTCGGCGGCTACCATCTCTTTGACCACGTCTTTCATTGTGCGCTGAGCGCGCCACTGCAGAATGCGATTGGCCTTGCCTGGTGACGCCGAGCTTTGCTTGAGGTCGGTAGGTCTGAACAAATTGGGGTCCACCTGTACATGCTCACGCCAGTCAAGGCCAACTTCGGCAAAAGCCAGATCGACGAATTCCTCCAGCGTATGGCTCTGGCCCGTAGCAATCACGAAATCCTCAGGGCTTTGATGCTGGAGCATCATCCACATGGCTTCTACATATTCTGGCGCCCATCCCCAATCTCGGGATATCGACAAATTCCCAAGTTTGAGTTCTTCCTTGCTTCCGCGTGCAATTCTGGACGCCGCCGACGTGATTTTACGCGTGACAAAGCGTTCTGGCCGCAATGGCGACTCGTGATTAAAGAGGATGCCCGTGCATGCAAATAGGTTATATGCCTCGCGATAGTTGGCAACCTCCCAATAGGCTGCGGCCTTGGCAACGGCGTATGGACTGCGAGGCTGAAACGGGGTGAGCTCGTCGCAAGGCATGTCACCGGATGCGCCATAACACTCGCTCGATCCCGCGTTATACAGCTTGATGCCACCACCACTGAACCTGATCGCCTCCAGCAGATTGAGGGTGGCAATACTGATGCTCTCCATCGTTTCAACGGGCTGCTCAAACGAGAGACCTACGGAACTTTGACCGGACAAGTTATAGACCTCGTCGGGTTGAACCTTGGATATGGCCTGAAAAACACTGCGGAAGTCGTTAACTGCTACCGACAACAGGGTGATATCGTCGCGAATGCCGACGGCTTTCAGATTCGAAAAGGTAGCTATCTGCGCATCGCGAGAGGCGCCGTAAACTTGATATCCCTTCTCTAGCAGGAGCTTCGCCAGATAGCTCCCGTCTTGGCCGCTGACGCCGCAAATCAAGGCGCGTTTCATAATTCAGCTCTCCAGAATCTGGCGGTAGACATTTAGCGTGCCAAGTGCGCACGCATCCCACGTGAACTGCTTGATACGTTCATGTCCCATTGATGCCAGCTGTCTCGATCGATCGGCAGAGAAAACGACACGTTCAATGGCTGTTTGAATGTCATGAGGATCGGCTGGATCAAACAACTCTGCAGCGTTTCCGACAACTTCGGGAATCGAGCTGGTGTTTGAAGCGACCACCGGGCAACCATGAGACATGGCTTCAATGGGCGGAATGCCAAATCCCTCGTAATGCGACGGATACACGAGAGCTGCGGCAGCTGAGTAGGATCGCGCCAGTAAGGCATCGTCGCCGGACCTGTGAATTATCTTGGTGGGCAAAATGTTCAGAGATCTCGCAAGCGCGCGCTCCGCCTGGGTGAGCTCTCCTCCTCCAAAACAAACGATAGCGAAATGCTCTTGCAGCGCAGCTGATGCTGCATAGGCATGCAGGAAGCCAGTGAAATTCTTGTAGCCACCACGCTGACCGACATAAAGAAGATACGGAGATGTGGATGGATTCTGGTCGGGCACCGCTTTGAGAGAGGGTGTAGCCAAGGAATGCCCGAGATGCACGACGGAGACCTTGGACTCAGGAAGATCTGCATATTGCAGCAAGTCCCTGCGCGTGCTCTCAGAGATGCAGATAATGTGATCGGCCCGTTTGACGGCCTGCAATTTCACGTCTCTCGTCTGGTCATACTTTGAAAACGATGACGGGAAAAGCTCATGAATCATGTCGTAGACAGTAACGACCCGCCGGGCATTCTTCGGGGAGTAATTCAGGCGCGAATAATACGTCTCGTGGAAAATCGACACGTCTGTACGGTGGGAGATGATTACCTTTCCCAGTGCCACGTTCACGAGTCCAAGGAGTGGAGCGCCTCCCTTGAATTTCTTGACGCGGAGACCCGGAGCTTGCGCATATCGGTTGACACTAATCGGGGCAAATACCTGGACGTCGTCCCCAGAGATCGCGGGAATGCGTTCGGCAATTTCGTGGAAGTAACGCGACACTCCGCCGTAGCTTTGGCGGCTGAAGATTTGATGGTCGTATAAGATCTTCATTCGTGTTACTCAAATAGCTCGAACTCGTGAATTGTTGTGTGCGTATCGCGACTGCATTGATGGAGATGGCCAGCGAGTCCGTTGGCGAGTCGAAAGGACCGACTAATATCGCGATTGCGCCACGGATTCACGGATATGCTCAAATCTGAGCCCTAGGGGCAAAAGAACGAGCAGCGTGTATACCGTTAAAGTAATCCACGGCAGCATGTCCGCTCCGAAATGTGTGAGGGCGTAGGCCTTGCAAGTAAAGGTTACCAACGAGAAGGGGACAGCCAACAGAAGTTGATAGCGCAAGACACTGGCCGCATTGAGCAAGGTCGACGTCGCCGTACCGATGGCGTCGACCACGCAGGCCAGGGCAAAGCCGAACAGCAACCAAGMAGAGGCTTGGGCTGGGTGACGCAACCAGATGGACGTGACGGGTTGGTAAGCCAGCGCAAGCATGATGCCGACGCAGCATGCGTACGCACCGGCCACGAGTGCGGAGCGCTTAAACGTTCGATACACCCATCGATGGTCGCCTGATGCGAGCGCGTGACGATAGGTGGGCCACAGCGGGGCCCATACAAGGGCTAGAGTCATGGGAATGATGGAAAACAGCCTTTGTGCCAGCGCGTAGACGCCCGCTTCGGAGGGCCCGCGTAACGCAGAGATGAGCGGCAGATCCATGGAGAAGGCCAGAGAAGCTGCCAGTTGCAGTACAAAGAAGGAAAGCCCTTCACGGCGAATTCGTGTGGCGTAGTCCTGCGTTGTGGCAGGCAGGGACGCAGGAGATGCAGCAGACAAGGAGCGCCGCAAGTACAGCAGATTGCCAGCGGAAGCCAGCAATGGCGTGAGAACCGTGGCAGCAGTAAGCGCCACGAGAGAGCCGCGCTGAGTGGCGACGACAATGACAACGAGCAGCGTTGTCAATTGGCCGGCAGCTTGCCAGCGGAATGCCCGATCACCTTGACCGAGGCCCAGTTGCACCCGATTTGCCATATTGAGTGGGATGGCACAAACAACGGACAACAACACCATAAACGAAGCCGCTCGGGCGACACCTTCCATGCTCTCGGGTACGCCGAGTAATCGGTGCCAAGGCACAAAAACGCCAAATACCGTTGCAATCACTGCCACATAGGCGGCAATTTTAAAGAGCGCGCGCTGACTCTCTCGGACGATGATCGGAATCTCAGGACCGGCGTCACGTCCACGTGCTGCTGCGACGAGATTCATGGTGCCGTTGCCGAAACCGAAATCGAGAAAGTTAGAGACCGCAATGAACGAGACAAGTGTTGCCCAGACGCCGAACTCATTTTGACCGAGCGAATGGAGCACAAAAGGAACGGATAAAAAAAGATTCGCAGCCGCTGCAGCTTTGGCGATCAATGACCAGAAACTGGTCCGAAGTATTTGCAAGCCTCGTGGACCGAGATGGTCCAATGGTCGGAACTTGGATGCTGGGGCGGGCGAAGTCTCATTCGGACTCATGAGCCCGCATACGCCTCATAGGTCTGTAGAAGTCCCTCTTGGAGCGAGATGCGAGGGCGCCAGCCAAGGTCGGACAAGCGACTCGTATCCAGTCGCTTCCTCGGGGTGCCATCAGGCTTTTTGTCGTCGAACACCAGCGAGCCTTGGTATCCGACGACCTCGGCTACGGTGCGCGCTAGCTCCGCAATGCTGACTTCTTCCCCTGAGCCAACATTGACGAAGTCCGGGCCACCGTACTGGCGCATCAGGAACACTGCGGCGCTCGCGAGATCGTGCACGTGAAGAAATTCCCGAAGCGGTCGCCCGCTCCCCCAGATGGCTACTTCTGGGCTATTGGCAAGCTTCGCTTCATGAAAGCGACGGATGAGCGCGGGGACGACGTGCGAATTCTCGGGGTGGTAGTTGTCGCCAGGCCCATACAAGTTGGTTGGCATGGCGCTTATCGCGTCGAAGCCATACTGTTCCCGATAAGACCGGCACATCATCAGCCCGGCGATCTTTGCGACGGCGTATGCTTCATTGGTCGCCTCAAGTGGACCAGTTAGCAAATATTCCTCTTTGATGGGCTGGGGGCAATCTCGCGGGTAAATGCAGGACGAACCCAGGAATAGGAGTTTCCTGGCCCCATGTCGCCATGCACTGTGGATCACGTTTGTTTGGATGGCTAGATTCTGATGGATGAACTCAGCGGGAT
>NZ_JBFTRY010000054.1:0-19488 GCF_056399745.1 Dyella sp. 01N36 | reverse complement strand
CGGCTTGCACCAGCCACGGGCGCCTTCGCCCGGCGTCTTCCAATGGTCGATCTCGCCGCCGGACAGCGTCACGCCCAGCAGGTTCTCGTTGATGGTGTAGCTCTTCTGCTTGGCGCGCACTTCGAAGCCGCGCTCCTCCAGATAGGCCTGCTCATAGGCGCGCGTCTGGGTGTGTTCCTTCTGGATCTCGCGGATCGGCGCCACGATCTGGTAGTCACCCAGCGCCTTCACGGCCAGGTCGAAGCGGACCTGATCGTTGCCCATGCCGGTGCAGCCATGCGCAATCGCCTTGGTGCCCAGTTCCTTGGCGCGCGCAATGGCAGCGTCCACGATCAGGTAGCGGTCGGACACCAGCAGCGGATACTGGCCCTGGTAGGCCTCGCCCGCCTGCACGAACCGCTTGACGAAACCGTTCCAGATCGCCGGACCGCCGTCGACGGTGACATGGCTGGCCACGCCCAGTTCCTTGGCGCGCTGTTCGATATAGGCGCGCTCCTCGGCATCCAYGCCGCCGGTATCGGCGAACACGGTATGCACGGCCCAGCCGCGCTCCTTGAGGTAAGGCACGCAGAAGCTGGTGTCGAGGCCACCGGAGAAGGCGAGAACGATGTCTTTGCTCATGACTTGCGAATCCTGAGATGGAAGGCTAAACGGATAATGGATTACTTTGATTCAACCACGATGCGCGGTTCCACGCGCACCGGAAAATTCACGGAATTGGCGATAAAGCAGCCGTGGTGCGCAGCGTCGTGCGCGGCCTCGGCCTTGGCCGGATCGCTGTCGGCGGTGATGGTGACCACCGGATGCAACACCACTTCGGTGAAGTGACCGCCATGCGTGTCGGTCTCCATCGTGCCTTCGGCGCTATCGGTGTATGCCGTCACCACTACGCCTGCCAACACCGCCTGATGCAGGTAGGACAGCATGTGACAGGTAGACAGTGCCGTCACCAGCATGTCTTCCGGGTTGACCTTGCTGGCATCGCCGCGAAACATCGGATCGGACGAGCCCTCGATGGTCGGCTTGCCCTCGATGCGAATCTCGTGATCGCGACCATAGCCCTGGTAAGTCTTGGTGCCGGTGCCCTGATTGCCAGTCCAGGTCACGTCGACCTTGTAGTGATGCTGATGCGTGTGGCTCACGACCTTCCCTCTTCTTGCTTGGACATGAGATCGGCCAGCTCCGCATCGCCGCGACCAGCGCGTTGCCCGAGGCCAGCCACCACACCGGCGCGATTCGCCGCCGGGTGGTTCTGGTTCAACTTGAACTTGCCTTCGATGCGCTCGACGGAAATTTCCAGCCCGGAGATGGCGCGCAGCATCTTCTCGATGTGATCTTCCGGCGCGTCGGAGACGTGCCAGGGCGCCGGAAGACCGGCCTCGTGACGATCGGTCAGACGCTCCAGCAACTGGCGCAGCCAGGTGGCGTCCTCGATCACACGCAGATGACCATGCACATGCACCACGGCGTAGTTCCAGGTGGGCACTTCGCGATGGGTTTCCTGCTTGCTCGGATACCAATTGGGACTGATATAGCCGTCCGGACCGCGAAAGATCACCAGCACTTCGGCCCCGTCCAAGCGCGCCAGTTCATTGCCGCGCGCGACATGGCCGTGCAATTTTCCATCCACCAGTTCAATCGGCAGATGATTCGCTGCGAGGCCGTCGTCGCCCTGCACCACCACGGTGGCGAACGGGTACGCACGCATCAGCGCGTGCAGCGCCTCGCTGTCCGTCTGCTTGAAGTGCGCGGGCTGGTACATGCTCAGGCCTGGCCGATCAACGAAGCCATCACCGCCTTCTGCACGTGCAGGCGGTTTTCGGCTTCATCGATGGCGATGCACGCGGGCGAATCCATCACAGCGTCGGTGGCCTTGATATTGCGGCGCAACGGCAGGCAATGGCTGAAGAGACCGTTGTTGGTCAAGGCCATCTTCTGCTCGTCCACGATGAAGTGCTTGTGTGCATCGCGGATCGGCTTTTCCTGCTCCCAGCGGCCGAAGAACGGTAGCGCGCCCCAGCTCTTGGCGTACACCACGTCGGCACCGCTATAGGCTTCTTCGATGTTGTGGCTCACCTTCAGCGAACCGCCGTTTTCCCTGGCGTTCTGATAGCCGAATTCCATATAGCGCTCATCGAGCACGTAGTCTGGCGTGGGGCACAGCAAGGTCACGTCCATGCCCATCTTGGTGGCGATCAGCAGCGCGGAATTGGCCACCGCCGTGTTGAGCGGCTTGGGGTGGTAGGTCCAGGTGAGCACGTACTTCTTGTTCTGCAGGCTGCCCAGGTGTTCCTTCATCGCCAGCGCGTGGGCGAGCTCCTGGCACGGGTGGGTGATGGTTTCCATGTTGATCACCGGCACCGTGGCGTACTTGGCGAACGCCTTGATCACGTTGTCCTGGCGATCCACCGCCCAGTCCTGGAATTTCGGGAAGGCGCGTACGGCGATCAAATCGACGTAACGCGACAGCACGCGGGCCACTTCGGCGATGTGCTCTTCGGTGTCGCCATCCATCACCGTGCCCACCTCGAACTCGATCGGCCACGCGTCCTTGCCCGGCGCCAGCACGATCGCATGGCCACCCATATGGAAGGCGCCGAGCTCAAAACTCGYACGCGTGCGCATCGAGGGATTGAAGAACATCAGCGCCACCGACTTGCCGGCCAGCTGCTGTCCGCGCGGCGAGCGTTTGAACGCTGCGGCCTGCTCGAGCAACGCGTCGATCTCGGCGCGACTGTAATCCTGGGTGGTCAGAAAGTGGCGAAGCGTCATGAGGAAGTTGCCTTTGTCCAATCGTCGGAATCCGGAAACAAAAAAACCCGGCTGCTAGCCGGGTTTTATCGTCGATACACGTGAAACGCGTGCGACAGCCTACCCGGCCATAAAGCGGCGCAGCGGTCGGCGAGCACGCGACGTCATCCCAGCGGCCATGCGGGCGCTAGTGAGGACAGTGGCGGTATAGACGGCTGCGGACATGGGTGTTCCGGGAGGTTGAATCGTGATGATGACGGGATTTCCGCTGCCATGCAACAACGAATGCCCCTGATCGCGGCACCCGACACCAAATCGCCGCCCGGAGGCGGCGATAGACGGGGATCTCAGTCGGCGGGAGAAACGCTTACCCGCACGCGCAGGCGCTCGCCGGGGTCGTAATTGAGCCGGGACAGGTACACCTCGCCCCGATAACGATATTCCACGTCGTAGCCCATGATGCGGCGCTGCTCGCTCACCGCCGCCACCTGGCGGCAATGGGTTTCGGTGGACTCGTACTCGCCACCGCCGGACTGGGTGGCGCTGTTGCCCACCGCGCCGCCGGCGACCGCACCGGCCACCGTCGCCGCCGTGCGGCCATTGCCGTGACCCACCGTGCTGCCCAGCACGCCACCGACCACGGCACCCAGGATGGTGCCCGCCGCCGAGCCCTGGCTGGGCGCCTGGCGGACTACCTGCTGGTCATAGCATTCCTGGCGCGGCACTTCGGTACGGGCCACGCCATACACGGGATCGACGCGCAGCACATCCGCCCAACCGTAATGGGTGTTGTCGTCATTTTGATTCTGATAGCGCGCATCCTGCGCAAATACGCCAGTGGTCATTACGGACAGCACGAGCGCAGGGAACAACCACTTGGTCATTACGACCTCCGCAGGAAGCAATTCGGGCGCATCTCTGCACCTCATAGCATCCATTGCAGCAAATTCACGCTGAATCGACGCTTAGAGCTTTTCTTACGCTGCCTGCCCCTGTCCGGCCTACCGCTGCCAGAGCAGTCCCTATCCCCAGCGGAGGCCCCTGCGGCTTGTTAAGATGCGCGACCGGCTTGCGCCCGCCTGGCGCCTGCTCCCACCGTCCGGACCACCCGACCGATGCCGATTTCGCTCCACAACAGCCTGACGCGCCGCGTAGAAACGTTCACCCCGCTCGACCCGGAACGGGTCACCATGTATCTGTGCGGACCGACCGTCTACAACTACGTGCACATCGGCAACGCGCGTGGGCCGGTGGTGTTCGACGTGCTGGTGAAGCTGCTGCGGCGCCATTATCCGAAGGTGGTCTACGCCCGCAACATCACCGACGTCGACGACAAGATCAACACCGCCGCCCAACAACTGGGCGTGGGCATCGAAAGCATCACCACCCGCTACGCCCAGGCCTATCGGGAGGACATGGCGGCGCTGGGCATTGCGCCGCCGGACGTGGAGCCGCACGCCACCGCTCACATGCCGCAGATGATCGCGATGATCGAGCGCCTGATCGCCAGCGGGCATGCTTATGCCGCCGAAGGGCACGTGCTGTTCTCGGTGGATTCGTATGCCAAGTATGGCGAGCTGTCGGGCCGCGATCCGGAAGAATTGCTGGCCGGCGCCCGCGTCGAGATCGCCCCGTACAAGCAAAATCCCGGCGACTTCGTGCTGTGGAAGCCCTCCACCCCCGACCTGCCCGGCTGGGACAGCCCCTGGGGCCGCGGCCGCCCGGGCTGGCACATCGAGTGCTCGGCGATGAGCGAAGCCCACCTGGGCGACACCATTGACATCCATGCCGGCGGCGTCGACCTGCAATTCCCGCATCACGAGAACGAGATCGCCCAGAGCACCTGCGCCCACGGCGGCAAGGTGTTCGCACGCTACTGGCTGCACAACGGCATGCTCACCTTCAGCGGCCGCAAGATGTCCAAGTCGCTGGGCAATGTGATGCTGGTGCACGAACTGCTCAAGGAACACGCGCCCGAAGCCCTGCGCCTGCTGCTCCTGCGCGGCCACTACCGCCAGCCGCTGGACTGGTCCGACACCGCCATCGCCCAGGCCATCAGTACCCTGGATGGCTGGTACCGCGTGTTGCGCGACCTGGTCGATGTGGAAGTGGACACCAGCGCCCTTCCCATTCCTGCCACGGTGGAAGCCGCCCTGTGCGACGACCTCAACACTCCGCAGGCGCTCGCTGAGCTGTCCCAGCTCGCTGATGCCGCGCGCCAGGCTGGCAGCGCCGAAGAACGCCGCGACGCCAAGGCCGCCCTGCTCGGCGCAGGCGCCGTACTCGGCCTGCTGCAGCAGGATCCCGAGGCGTGGTTCAAGCAGACCAGCGGCGCCACCGAAGTGGATGCATCACGCGTCGAAGCCCTGCTGGAAGAACGCCGCACTGCGCGCGCCAGCAAGGATTTCAAGCGCGCCGACGCTATTCGCGAAGAGCTCACGGCAATGGGCGTGGCCATTGAAGATGGTGCGCAGGGGACGCGGTGGAGTGTGGTGAAGGGGTGAGGTGAAGTGCCAATCCTTCGCTCTTTCCTCAAAGCCTCTCCTAGAACCCCCCTCGCGAACACCCGGCGGAGCGGTAAACCCCAGCGCTGCGGTCGCGCACAAGTGCGCTCCTACAAGGGAGGGCGCAGGTTCGTGGATGGCGGATCAATCTTGCCGGTCGGCTTCTTTGTGGGAGGGCACCCTGTGCGCGACAAACCTACGGAGCGGCACACCGCAGCGTGGCTGTCGCGCACAGGGTGCGCTCCCACAGACAAGCGCTAGGCGCGGCACCAAGTGCGGCACGTGCGAGCCCAAGCCAAAGCGMAGCGAGGCYCCGCTTTAAGTCCTCAGSGATTCGGGCGCGTTGCGCAGCGCTTGGMAGTACCCRCTRTGTACCCTCGGAGGTTGTCCCACAACGACGCGCCTCAAGCGYTCGGGCTTATCCCAACACGATGCTGCCGGCGTTATTCGGCCATTTTCTTTGGGTTACTTTTCTTTTGGGCCAGCAAAAGAAAAGTGACTCGGTCGGCGGCAGCCGATCGAAACGCCCGCCGCGTAGGCGGCACGCTGGCCTCGAGGCGACAACCGGGCGATATCGCTACTGGGTCGCGGCCTGCGCCGGGACGACGAATCAGGCCCAAAACACCGAGAAACCCCCAAACGCGCGATAATCCCCCCATGAGTGCCCTCGCCCCCTCCAGCGCCCAACAAGCGCAACAAGAAATCGTCGACGAATTTGCCTTCTTCAGTGATTGGACCGAGCGCTACCAATACCTGATCGACCTGGGCAAACAACTCCCCGCCTTCCCCGAAGCGCTGAAAATCGAGGAATACCGTGTGCACGGCTGCCAGTCCATGGTGTGGCTGGTCCCCAGCGGCGATGCGAACAACCTGCATTTCCAGGCCACCAGCGATTCGGCCATCGTGTCGGGCCTGATCGCCCTGGTGCTGCGCGTGTATTCGGACCGCTCCGCGCGCGACATCGTCGCCACCGAACCGCGCTATATCGAAGCGATCGGCCTGGCCAAGCATCTTTCGCCCACGCGCTCCAACGGCCTCGCCGCGATGCTGGCCAAGATCAAGGCGTACGCGGCGGCCAGTCTGGGCGACAACAAGTAGCCACCACGGCGCGCACCAAGGCACAGCCGACACTGGCCGGCCTGTGGCCAAACAACAAAGCCCCGCACGAAGCGGGGCTTTGTCTATGACATCAACGTCGAGCGCGCGACCTCAGTCGCCCATCTGCTTCTGCAGATGTTCGCGGCGTTCCTGCGCGTCCAGCGACAGGGTGGCGATCGGGCGGGCGTCGAGGCGCTCCAGGCCGATCTCTTCGTCGGTTTCCTCGCAGTAGCCGTATCGACCTTCTTCGATACGGCGCAGCGCCTTGTCGATCTTGGAGATCAGCTTGCGGTAGCGGTCGCGCGTGCGCAGTTCCAGCGAGTTTTCGGTCTCGCGGGTGGCACGCTCGGCCTCGTCGCCCACGTCACGCACCTCGTCACGCAGGTTTTCCATCGTCTGACGCGACTCTTCCACGAGCTGCTCACGCCATTCGCGCAACTTGTTGCGGAAGTACGCGAGGTGCTTGGGGCTCATGTACTCCTCGTTGTCGTTGTTCGAGGGGCGATAACCCTTGGGCAGGTCGATCAGGGTCGTGGAAGGCAGCGCATAGCGACCGTCTTCGCGGGTGATGCCATTGTCGAGAGTTGCGGTTTTATTCATCGAGGACTGCTGGGCTTTCTGAGTTTTGATAGGGGTATGACGAGCGGTTGCGCTGGCCACTTTGCCCGAGAAGGGCGACGTCGCCGGCTTGCTCGGCTCCTTGTGGGTCACTGCAACCGCCTTCGGAGCCAGCGCTGACTGCCTGGCAGCGGCAGGCTGCTTGGCAGGGGCGGCGCTGGCAGCCGGCTTGGCGGGTGCTGGCTTGGCCGTCTTGGCCGGTGCGGGAGCCGGCTTCACCGGCTTGGTCACCGACTTGGGCGGCTGCTTCTTGGCGGGCGCCGCAACCTTCTTGGCGACCGGCTTTTCAGTTTTCTTGGCGACGACCGGCTTTTTGACCGGAGCCGCCTTCTTGGCTACTGGCTTGGGGGCGGGCTTCTTGGCGACGCTCTTGGCCGGAGCCTTGGCGACCGCCTTCTTGACGGCAGGCTTGCTGGCGGCGACCACCTTCTTCGCCGGCGCTGTCTTGGCAGCCGGTTTCTTGGCGGCAGCGGCCTTGGCCGGTGTCGAACTTCGCCCGGCGGCTGGCTTCTTGCCGGCCTTGGCGTCTTTCACCTTGCCGGCAGGCTTTCCCTTCTGCGGCTTGGTGGCTGAAGCACTACGCGTCGTTTTCGCCATTTCCCTTCACCATTTTAGCCTTGGCGGCCGGGTGTTATAGCCCATGCGGCTTACACCAGCAACCGTGCTTCTGGAATACTTGCGACACTACAAGCCGCAAGCTGTTTCGGCAGCGTCAAACCGTCGTGACCCGACTGATACTTTTACTGCTCAGCTTCTACAAGCGCTGGCTAAGCCCCCTGCTGGGTCAGCGCTGCCGCTTCCATCCCAGCTGTTCCGATTATGCACGGATTGCGGTTGTGCGCTTCGGTCCGCTCAAGGGTGGCGCACTTACCGGCTGGCGTCTATTGCGCTGTCAACCTTTGTGCGAGGGCGGTGAAGATCCCGTGCCGGAGCACTTTACTTTCCGTCGTTGCCGCACCCCAGGAGATAACCATGTCCACTGACTGGCTGATCAAGAACGCCGAATTGGTCAATGAAGGCCGCCGTTTCCACGCCGACGTCCGCGTGAAGCAAGGCCGCATCGAGGCCATAGCCGGCGATCTGGATGCCCGCCCCGGCGAAAAAGTGGTCGATGCCAGCGGCCTGTGGCTGTTTCCCGGCATGATCGACGACCAGGTCCACTTTCGCGAACCGGGCCTGACCCAGAAGGCCGATATCGCCCACGAGTCGCGCGCCTGCGCCGCCGGCGGCATCACCAGCTTCATGGAGATGCCCAACACCAAGCCGCCTGCGCTCGATCGCGAGACGCTGGAGGCCAAATACGCACTGGGCGCGCAAAACTCGGCCGTGAACTACGCCTTCTACATGGGCGCCAGCAACGACAACCTCGAAGCCATCAAGAGCCTGGACCCGCTGGCCGCGCCGGGCATCAAGGTGTTCATGGGCGCCTCTACCGGCAACATGCTGGTGGACAACCCCGAGGTGCTGGACGGCATCTTCAAGTACGCGCCCACCCCGATCATCACGCACTGTGAAGACACACCGATGATCGACGCCAACCTGGCCAAGGCGCATGCGAAGTACGGTGACGATATTCCCGCCTGGGAACATCCGCTGATCCGTTCGCGCGAGGCCTGCATCAAGTCCACCCGCCTGGCCATCGAACTGGCCAGGCGGCACAACAGCCGCCTGCACGTGCTGCACATTTCCACCGCGGACGAACTGGCGCTGTTCCAGCCGGGCCCGCTCAAGGGCAAGCGCATCACCGCGGAAACCTGCGTGCACTTCCTGCATTTCGATGATCGCGACTACGAGCGCCTGGGCTTCTTGATCAAGTGCAATCCGGCCATCAAGACCTCGGCCGACCGCGAGGCCATCATCAAGGCGCTGGCCGAAGGCCGTCTCGACGTGTTGGCCACCGACCATGCGCCGCACCTGCTGGAAGAGAAGCACCAGCTCTACGACAAGGCGCCGAGCGGCCTGCCCTTGGTGCAGTACGCGCTACAGGCGGCACTGCAGCGTGTGTTCGAAGGCAAGCTGACGCTGGAGCGTGTGGTGGAAGCGGTGACGCATGCGCCGGCCACCTTGTTCGACGTGAAGGAGCGCGGCTATCTGCGCGAAGGCTATGCGGCGGACCTGGTGCTGGTCGATCCGAACAAGCCGCACACGGTGACCCGCGAGGAAGTACTGTCCAAGTGCGGCTGGACGCCGTTCGAGGGCTACACCTTCAACAGCTCGATCGCGGCCACGTTTGTGAACGGCCAGCGCGTTTGGGATGGCAGCAGCGTCGACCAGAGCGTGCGCGGACAGCGACTGAGTTTTAGCCGCTAATCTCCTCGAGCGTCCATCTCCCTCACCGTCATTCCGGCGCAGGCCGGAATCCAGTAGCGAACCCGTTGAGTTATCGCGATAGCCCACATTCTTGAAAGGCTTCGCGAAAACCTGATACAGCGGCCACTGGATTCCGGCCTGCGCCGGAATGACGAGCCAGGGTTACGGCATGGCCTTGAGCGTGATGCTCACGGGACCATTCTCGCCGGAGCGGCCCAGCACGCTGGTGCGCGTGTCGTTGATGGCGAGCAGCTTGTCGCCCTGCTGCAGGCGAACGCCAATCGCGAAATCCACGCCGTCTTTCAATTCGGCCGGGTCATAGCTCAGCATGAATTCCACCGGCGATGCGCCCACCGGCTGGATGCGCTCTTCCGCCACCGTACGTGCTGCCACATCCTGGCGACTCACGTCAGCCAGCGTCACGATCAGCACCGCATCCGCAGGAATCGCCTGCGGCAGGTCGTAACGCACATCGCCCACCATGGTCTTCATCAGCGCCTGGTGCACGGGCGCTGCAGGGGCGGCCGTCGCGGTCGGTGCGTCTTCCTTGTGGCGGTGCGAGAACATCGAGCAGGCCGACAGCGCGAGCACGGCTGCGGCCAGCAAAGGAAGACGAAACGACATGCGACTCTCCATGGGGGAAGGCCCGGTGACGGGCTCCCGCCATGCTATCAGGCCGCCGTTAAAGCAAGGCTCAGGCGCAGCCCTTGCCCGCGTAACCGCCTTCTACGCCCTTGCTGGCATAGGCGACGGCATCGTGCGGATGCAGGCTTTCCTGGTGCTCCACGCGGATATGGAAGTCGCTCAGCGCCTTGTCGACGTCCAGCGCCTTCTGGATGCGGCGCGCCGCGTCCTCGCAGAACATCAGGTTGCCGCCATTGGCGAGCGCGAACGCCTGCTCGTCTTCGCGCTTCACCGCGGTTTGCACGGGCGTGCCCAGCGCTTGTTCGGTGACGTTGATCAGGTCGATCAGGTTGAAGGCGGCGCCTGCCGCCGGACGCACGCGCAAACGAGCGACGCTGCGCTGGGCATGCGGCGTGGCCACGATGCCCTTCTCACTGCCCAGCCAGGCCAGCACGGCGCTGTGATCGAGCGGTTTGCCCGCCTCGAAATCCCTGGCGAACTGGTCCTGGATCAACTGGCGCGACAGCGCGGCCGATGCCGGGCAGGTCGACGAATAAACAATCTCGGTGCCGAACTCCAGCAGGAATTCGTCGCCGATCATGCTCGCCTCGATGGTCACCGGATACGAACGCCAACCGCTGTTGGCGCTGCGCAAGGCGGGACGACGCACCAGGTGCTCAAAGCGGATGCTGAGGCAGGCGCGATCGGAGAGATCCTTGTGCGATTCCAGGAAACCGCGCAGCAGATCGCGCAGGGTATCGGTGCCGAGCGTCTTGCTGCTCAGCGCCTCCTCCACCTGCAGGTAGAGACGCGACATGTGGATGCCACGCTTGTCCGGGCGACGCAGATTGACGAAGGCGCCGACGCGCGCGCTGGCGCGCTGCACGTCGCCGTCGCCGGCATCGAAACGCACCGGCACCTCGATGCCATCCATTCCCACCCAGTCCAGCTCGCCGACGAGATGCGGCTGGGCATGGACTGCCACGTCGGGCAGCAGGCGGGCGGTGTTTTCCTCGGTGTACATGGGTGAATCCTATGTGGTCCGACTGGCGGTCTTAGCGCCTGGGAGACCTCAATTTTGGGGCACCATCGGTGCCTCGCAATAGTGGCGCACGGGAAACGCTGCGTCCGGAGCGCTCTCTCAACCTTTCGCGCGTTGCCAGGCACGCGCGGCCTGCCAGGCTTGCCAGGTCACGCCCAGCCCCTGCCTGCCCTGCCCCTTGCGCAGCACATCGAGCGGATCGGCGGCCTTGCGCGCCGTGGCGACCAGGGCACGTCCCTGGCGCGATTCCAGCCCGCGGAAGGCGCTCAATGGTCCCGGCAGGCGCTCGGCATCACGCCAGGCGGCTCCCAGATCGTCCAGCTGCGCGCGCACGGCGGCGTTGCGCAGATCGCTCGATTCACGCAATTGCTGGCGGCTCAGGCCGAATTTCGCCAGGCGCGACATCGGCAGTGCGAGGCGGTCGCGATCGACATCCTCCTGCAGGCGCAGCAGCGAATACAGCAGATGCGACAGTGTTGCCACGCGCGTTGCCCGCACGCTGGATGCCTGGTCGCCAAACCACCAGGCGGTTTCCAGATCGGCCAGGGCACCGTGCAACAGCGAGCCGGCCGCGATCTGAGCCGGGAAATCCGCTGCCGTGCCCTCTTCCAGTTGCCCCATCGCCGCCAGCACCGGAGCGACCCAGCGTTCCGCGGCAATCTCGTGCGCGCGGTCGCTGTCGAACAGCACCTGGGTCAAGGGATGACGCCCGCCACTGGCCGCTGCGCCGGATAGCTCCTCGGCCCACCAGTTGAGTTTGCTGGCCGCCACGTGTGGCTCGCGTATGCCGTACGCCGCCGCGAGCAATTCCTGCTCGAGCGCCGCCAGCGCGATATGGCCGGGATAGCTGTTCTGATCGACGAATGCCAAGGCAATACGCTGCTGCGGCTGCACGGCCAGCCACTTGTCGATATAGCTCTGCAGCGCAGTGCTGCTCACGCAATCACCTTCAGGCGGCCAGTGAGCTCGGACGGATGATCGACCACCAGGTCCGCGTTCCACTCGGACGGATCGCCACCATCCAGATAACCCCAGCGCACGGCCACGGTGTACAGACCCGCCGCCGCGCCCGCCAGCACATCGCGGCGATCATCGCCCACGAACAGGCAGCGCGACGGATCAAGCCCTGCACGCTCGCACGCCAGCAACACGGGCGCGGGATCGGGCTTCTTCACCGGCAAGGTGTCGCCGGACACGACCGCCGCCGCGCGCGGCGCCCAGCCGATGCGCACCAGCAGATCGTCGGTAAGAAAACCTGGCTTGTTGGTCACCACGCCCCAGCGGATGCCCTGCGACTCCAGCGACGACAACAGCTCATCCACGCCCTCGAACGGACGCGTGTGCTCGGCCATCATCACCTGGTAAAGCTCGAGATAACGCGGCATCAAGGCCGCCAGCGCGGCATCATCGATATCGGGAAACGCACAGCGCAGGATCGCCCGCGAGCCGCGCGAGACAACTTCGCGCACCATCGCATACGGCGGCGCGGCCACCTGCATTTCCTCGCACTGTGCCTTCAGCGCGGCGTAGAGATCGGGAGCGCTGTCGAGCAAGGTGCCATCGAGATCAAACAGCACACCCTGGATGTTTTCGGGAAATGACTTCATGCGGGCTTTCGTGCGCTGATCAGGTAATTGACGGCCGTGAGGCGGCTCAACCACGCCTTGYGGCTGATCGGGTTGTAGCCCAGCCCCGAGACGTCATCGACTTCCAGTCCGGCATGTCGCATCAAGCGTCCCAGTTCCGACGGCTTGAGGAATTGTGCGTAGTGATGCGTGCCACGCGGCAGCATGCGCATGATGTATTCCGCACCGAGAATCGCCGCGCCGAACGCGGCCGGCGTGCGATTGAGCGTGGACATCACCACCACGCCGCCCGGCTTCACCATGCGTACCAGGTCGCCGACCAGGGCAGCCGGATCGGGCACGTGCTCGATCAGTTCCATGCAGCACACGGCGTCGAAAGTTTCCGGCTCGGCGGCAGCCAGTTCGGCCGACGACTGCACGCGATAGTCGATGTCGAGATTGGGCGTTTCCAGTCGCGACTCGTGCATGTGCAGTCGCGCGATCTCGATCACCTTCTCGCCCAGATCGATACCGGTGACGCGCGCGCCGGCCTTGGCCAGCGCCTCGCTCAGCAGGCCGCCGCCGCAACCGACATCGGCCACGCGCGCGCCGCGCAGATCCAGCCGATCGGCGACATAAGCCGCGCGCACCGGGTTGAGATCATGCAGCGGACGGGACTCGCCATCGGGATCCCACCAACGCGCGGCGAGCTTGCCGAAGCGGGCGATTTCCTCAGGACTGACATTGGTTGCGGCTTGCATCGAAAGCATCCTTCAAAGCTGTGCGCGGAGCTTAGCGCGCGTTCCATTCGTAGACGGTGATGTCCCAGCCGCCACGGGTGTGGGCCGGGTCCTGGTGGACGATGGCCAGGGCCTCGTCCATATCGACTGCACGCACCAGATAGGCGCCGCCGGACTTGTCGCCGAAGGCACCCGTCATTTCCAGACGGCCGCCGGCGCGCAAGCCTTCAATGAAATCCTTGTGCGGCTGCACGATGGCCGGATCGAAATCCGCGCGTCGCATCATCATCACCAGATAGCGGTTCATCGCGCCCCTCTCAACCCGCATCGATCGCGGCGATGCGTTCGCGCCAGGCATGCGTCTTGGCGAGCACGGCGTCGGTGTCGATATCGGTGAGGATGCGGCCGGCCAGCTTGCGTACGCCGTTGATCCACACGTCGGTGACCTGATGGCGGCCGACGGCATAGGCGAGCTGCGAGGCGATGTGGAACAGCGGCTGCGTTTCCAGATCGGACAGACGAACAGCGGCCAGATCGGCCTGCTTGCCCGCTTCGATGGAACCGATGCGATCTTCCAGACCCATCGCGCGGGCGCCGTTGAGGGTGGCCGCACGCAGCGCATAGGCCGCATCGAAGGCCGCCGCATCGTTGGCCACGGCCTTGGCCAGGAACGCAGCCGTACGCATCTCGCCAAACATGTCCAGATCGTTATTGGAGGCGCAGCCGTCGGTGCCAATGGCGACATTCACGCCGGCCTGGCGCAGCTTCTCCGCCGGGCAGAAGCCCGAGGCGAGCTTGAGGTTCGATTCGGGGCAATGCACCACGGATACGCCCGCTGTTGCGCAAGCCTCGATTTCCGCGTCGTTGAGCTGGGTCATGTGCACGGCGATCAGGCGATCGTTGACCAGGCCCAGCTTCTGCAGTCGCTGGAACGGGCGCAGGCCACTCTTGGCCTTCTCTTCTTCCACTTCATGCGCGGTTTCATGCGTGTGCAGATGCACCTGGATGTCGAGTTGATCGGCCAGCACGCGGATGCGTTCAAAGCTTTCGTCCGACACGGTGTACGGCGCATGCGGCGCAAACGAGGTGCTCACCAGCGCATCGCCGCGGAAACTGTCGTGCACTTCGATGGCACGATCGAAATATTCGTCCTGCGTCTTCGCCCAGGCCGTAGGGAAATCGATCACCGGCAGACCAACCACGGCACGGAAACCCATGCGGCGATAAGTGGCGCCAATCACGTCCGGGAAGAAGTAGTTTTCGTTGGCGCAGGTGGTGCCGCCGCGAATCATCTCGGCCACCGCCAGTTCCACGCCATCGCGTACGAACTCCGGCCCGATCACCTGGCCTTCGACCGGCCAGATGTGCTTCTGCAGCCACACCATCAGCGGCAGATCGTCGGCGAGGCCGCGCAGCAGCGTCATCGGGTTGTGCGTATGGGTATTGATCAGACCCGGGATCAGCACGTGCTCGCCCAGCTCCACGCGCTCACGCGGTGCATAGGCGGCGCGCGCATCGGCAATCGGCAGCAAGGCCACGATGGCGCCTTGATCCACCGCCACAGCGTGATGTTCGAGCACCACGGCATGCGGTTCCACCGGCACGACCCAGCGCGCTTCGATCAACAGGTCGACGGTTTGCGGGGCGTTCTGGCTCATCCGGTGGCTCACTTTTCTTGTGTTGGATACGACATGGGGCGGATCACCTTGCGGTGGCCGCCCCATGATTGCCTGACTTCGTTACCGCTCAGGCTTCGTCATTATTCCCGCGCACCTGCCAAACAGGGACCGCAGGCATGACGTAATGGCAGGCCGCGCAAGGCGCGGGCCGATACGTCACTTGCCGACGCGGCTGACGTATTCGCCCGTGCGGGTGTCGACCTTGATCATTTCATCGGTGCCGACGAACAGCGGCACGCGGACCACCGCGCCGGTTTCCAAGGTGGCCGGCTTGCCGCCGCCGCCCGAGGTGTCGCCACGCACGCCCGGATCCGTCTCGGTGATCTTCAGTTCGACGAAGTTCGGCGCCTGCACGGAGATGATTTCGCCGTTGAACAGCGTCACCACGCACTCTTCCTCGCCCTTCAGCCACTTCACGGCATCGCCCATGCCAGCCTTGTTGGCCTGGTGCTGCTCGAAGGTTTCCTGCTGCATGAAGTGCCAGTACTCGCCGTCGGAATACAGGTACTGYATATCGGTGTCGACGACGTCGGCGACTTCGAAGCTGTCGCTGGACTTCATGGTCGATTCGCTGGTGCGGCCGTTCTTCAGGTTGCGGATGAAGATGCGGGTGAACGCCTGACCCTTGCCGGGCTTGATGAAATCGGCGTCGGTAATGACCCAGGGGTCATTGTTGTGAAGGATCTTCATTCCCTTCTTGACGTCGTTGAGACCGGCGGTGGCCATGCTGAACTCCAGATGTGACGCCGCCCGCAGGCAGCTAGAATAGGTGGTTTCCCGGGCACTGGGCCCGTTTCAAGACCCATTATGATAACCGCAAGCCATGCCGCCCGCCTATCTGTGCCCGGACCCGACTGGCGCACGCTGTGGCGCGAGGCCGTCACCGATCCGCAGGAATTGCTGGCCTTGGTAGGTCTGGAAGCGCTGGCCCACCGGTTGCCGGCAGACGATGCCGGCTTTGCCGTGCGCGTGCCGCGTGGCTTCGTGGCCCGCATGCGCCGTGGCGATCCGCTCGACCCCCTGCTGCTGCAGGTCCTGCCCCAGCTGGCTGAGCTGGACCAGGTGCCGGGGTTCGGCGTGGATGCGGTGGGCGACATGGCCGCCCGGTCTGCCCAGGGCGTGCTGCACAAATACGAAGGGCGCGCCTTGCTGATCGCCAGCGGCAGCTGCGCCATCAACTGCCGCTACTGTTTCCGTCGCCACTTCCCCTATGGCGACGAAATGGCCGCCGCCGGCCAGTGGCGCAAGGCGCTGGAGCACGTGCGCCAGGACAGTTCCATCAGCGAGCTGATCCTCTCCGGGGGCGACCCGCTGTCGCTGGCCACCACCAAGCTGGACGAGCTCACCCGCGGCCTGGCCGAGATTCCACACGTGACCCGCCTGCGTATCCACACCCGTCTGCCGGTGGTGCTGCCCGAGCGCGTCGACGAGGCCTTTGGCCGCTGGCTGGGCGAGCTGCCACTGCAGAAGGTGGTAGTGCTGCACGCCAATCACGCCAATGAGTTCGATGCGTCCGTTGATGCCGCCTGCGCCCGCCTGCGGGAGATGGGCGCCACCGTGCTCAACCAGTCGGTGCTACTGCGCGGCATCAACGACGACGCCGACACCCTGGCCGCCCTGTCCGAGCGGCTGTTCGCGGCGGGCGTGCTGCCCTATTACCTGCATCAGCTGGATCGCGTGCAGGGGTCGGCGCATTTCGAGGTCGACGATGCCCGGGCCCTCGCCCTGGTCGACGCCATTCGTCAACGCCTGCCGGGCTATCTCGTTCCCAAGCTGGTCCGCGAGGTGGGCGGCGAGGCATCGAAGCGGCCCCTGTAACAGAAGGCCGGCACAGTTGTGGGCCGCGTCACTCCCGGAACAATTCCGCTGGCAGTGACCGGAAGAATCCGTTACAACCACGGATGGCACGCGCCCTGCTGACACGGCAGGTATCAGCAGCAGCGGCGAACAACGGATAGCTCGACGAGCCCATGAAAACCGACCAGGTCATAAAGATACTTTTCATCGAAAAGTCAGTCGAAGACGCGGAACAGATCATCAGCCTGCTGCGCAACAGCGGCATCGCGGTTCGACCGGCACGCGCCACCAGCACCGAGCAGATCACCGCCGCCCTGGACGAGCTGGGCCCTGACATCGTCTTGTTCGACCCATCGGTGGGCACGCTGGAGCTGCGCGAGGTGTCGCGCATGCTCGATGCCCACGGCCGCGACCTCTCGCTGATCGCACTGGTCGGCCAAGTGGACAACGCCACCATCACCGAGCTGTTCGTCAACGGCGCCCGCAGCGTCGCGCTGCGTCCGCAGCCCAAGCAGCTGATGGCGGTGATCCAGCGCGAATTCGATGCGCTCAATGCGCGCCGCCAGCTGCGCCGCCTGGAAACCGCGCTGCGCGAATCCGAGCGCCGCTGCGATGCGCTGCTCGATTCGTCCACCGACGCCATCGCCTATGTGCACGAAGGCATGCACGTGCGCGCCAACCAGGCCTATCTGGACACCTTCGGCTATACCGAGTTCGATGACCTGCTCGGCCTGCCCGTGCTGGACATGATCAGCCCGAACGACGCCGACGAATTCAAGAACACCCTCAAGGGCCTGTCCAAGGGCGAGAAGGTCAACGGCGCCATCGAGCTGCAGGCGCGCCGCGCCGACGCCACCAGCTTCAAGGCGAGCGTGGAATTTGCGCACGCCATCTTCGAAGGCGAGCCCTGCCTGCAAGTGGTATTCCGCCGCCATATGGTGGACGCCAACGTCATCGAACAGCTGCAGCGCGATCCGGTCACCGGCCTGTTCAACCGCTCGCGCATGCTCGAATGCATCGACGAAGCGGTGGCCGCGGCCACCCAGGGCACCAAGGGCCAGTCGCTGCTGCTGATCGAGCCTGACAACTGGCAGAGCATCGTGGCAGGCGTCGGCCTGTCCAAGGCCGACGAGCTGCTGGCCGCCTTTGCCAATCGCGTGGAAGGCCAGCTCACCGCCCAGGACACCGCCGGCCTGTTGGCGGAACACACGGTCGGCGTGCTGCTGCATACCCGCAACGACGAAGGCATCAAGCAGTGGATTGCCGGCCTGCAGCAGGCCATCGCCGGGGGCATCTTCGACCTGGGCTCGCGCTCCATCACCATCACCGCCAGCATCGGCGGCAGCCTGCTGGGCGAGCGCAACGCCAATACCGAACTGCTGCTCAACCAGGCCAGCCAGGCCCTGCGCAACGCGCAGAGCCAGGGCGGCAATCGCAGCGACCTGCATGATCCGGCGGCCCGCGAAAAGGCCGACGAAGAGCGCGAGCGCTACTGGCTGGGCGTGATCGACCAGGCGCTTATTCAGAACGAATTCGTGCTGTACCACCAGCAGACGATCAGCCTGCAGGATGCCGAAGGCGAGTTCTCCGAAATCCTGCTGCGCCTCAATGGCCCGCAGGGCGAGGTACTCCCCGGCTTCTTCATGCCGATCGCCGAAAAACACAACCTCACCCCGGCGATCGATCGCTGGGTGCTGAACCAGGCGATCGAACATCTGCGCGCCCGCGATCGCATGGGCCAGCCGACGACGTTCTTCGTCAAGCTCACCTCCGGCTCGCTGGAAGACAAGGCGCTGCTTCCCTGGCTGGGCGAACGCCTCAAGCAGGCCGCGCTCAAGCATGGCCAGCTCGTGCTGGAAATGACCGAGAGCAAGGTGGTGACCGCCCTGCGCCCGGCGCAGGAATTCATCCAGGCCTGGCAGAAGTTGGGCGGCCAGTTCGCGCTCGAGCAGTTCGGCTCAGGCCTCAACTCGTTCCAGCTGCTCAACCACATCAATGCCGACTATCTGAAGATCGACCGCAGCTACATGGCCGACCTGCCGCAACAGCAGGAAAGCCAGAAAAAGGTGGCCGACATCTGCCGCCAGGCACGCGAGCTGAAAAAACAGACCATCGCCGAATGGGTGGAAGACGCCGCCAGCACCTCGCTGCTGTTCGCCTGCGGCGTGGACTTCGTGCAGGGCAACTTCCTGCAGGAACCCCAGCGGTTGGCTTGAGGGGACTCAGTCCCAGGGCGGCCTTTCAAAAAAGCTCGCCTGATGAAGTCACTCCGCGAGCACCCGCCCCTCACCACCGTAAAGGTGGCAATGCCCCAGCCCTCTCCCCCGAGGGAGAGGGGAAAAAACTGTGGGAGCGCACCCTGTGCGCGACAAACCTACGGAGCGATACATCCCAGCGTGCCAGTCGCGCACAGGGTGCGCTCCCACAGGTAAATCGCAAGGGTGACCTCGACGCGCTGACCAAAGCGACGCGTAGCGAGCCCCGCTTTAAGTCCTCAGCGATTCGGGCGCGTTGCGCAGCGCTTTGAACTACCCGCTGTGTACCCTCGGAGGTTGTCCCATGACGACGCGCCTCGAGCGTTCTGGTTTATCCCAACACGATGCTGCGGGCGTTATCAGGCCATTTTCTTTGGGTTACTTTTCTTTTGGGCCAGCAAAAGAAAAGTGACTCGGTCGGCGGCAGCCGATCGAAACGCCCGCCGCGTAGGCGGCACGCTGGCGGAGAGGCGACGACCAAACACCGAGGCTCTGGATCCCGGCC
>NZ_JBFTRY010000053.1:0-19660 GCF_056399745.1 Dyella sp. 01N36 | reverse complement strand
CGGTGTAGACGCCGCCCTTCTGCGCCACGTCTTCGCCGAACAGCAGCGACTCGGGATACTTGGCCATGATGTCGTGCAGCGCCTGGCCGATCTGGATGGCCAGATGACGCGGCGGCTGATTCTCCGGCAGCTTCTCTTCGCTGCCGAACGCGGCGAGGCGGCGGTCCTGATAGTCGATGCGCTCAGCTTCGGCCTTCACGGCGGCCGGCGTATACGGCGCGAGCGGCTTCATCACCTGCTCCAGCGTGCTCAGGCGCGGGCGACGATCGGCATCTTCGGCCGCCTCGAAGCAGCGCTTGCGCGTGGCTTCGTACAGCGCGAGCAGCGATTCCTTGGTGTACAGACCCGACGAGAGCGCGATTTCCGCCGAGCGCAGCAGCGGATCGGAGGCTTCGACGGCAAACAACTCTTCCACGCTGCGCCACTCGATTTCGAAATCGGTGCCGGCATGGCCCATCACGCGCGTGGTGCGCAGATGCAGGAAGGTCGGACGGCGCGTGGTGCGGCAGTGTTCCACCGCCTCCTGCACCTGGGCATAGCCTTCGGCCAGGTCCAGGCCGTCGGCGTAGAAGTAGTCGAGATCGGCCCGATGACGGAAGTTGTTCGCCACCCAGCCATTGGGCGTCTTCACCGAGATGCCGATGCCGTTGTCTTCGCACACATAGAGGACGGGCGCCGGCAGCTTCTGGTAGGCCGTCCATGCCGCGGCGTTGAACGCGGTCTGCGCGGTGGCGTGGTTGGACGAGGCATCGCCGAAGGAGCAGATCGCGATGCTGTCTTCCGGAATCGGCAGCTTGTGGCCGATGCGGCGCGCCTGCTCGATGGCCACGGCCGTACCCAGCGCCTTGGGCAGGTGCGAAGCGATGGTGGACGTCTGCGGCAACACCCACAACGGCTTGCTGCCCCACACTTTGTGGCGGCCACCAGAAGCGGGATCTTCCATGCTGGCGGCGAACGACAGCGCTGAATCCATCACCGGATCCATGCCCGGCAGCTTGCGGAAGCGCTCGGCCATGAAGCCGCCGGAACGGTAATGCAGGAAGGCCGGATCGGTATGCCGCGTGAGGCGCGCCACCATCGCATTGCCTTCGTGACCGCTGGAGCCGATGGTGTAGAACACCTTGTTCTGCACGCGCAGCACGCGCGCCATCAAATCGAGATGTCGACTGATCAGCTGCGATTCGAGCAGCTCGCGAAAGCCCTGGCCGTTGAGCGCGCTACCCGGCAACACCGGCGAGTGGCCGCCCAGCGGCGCATGCACATCGCCCTGCCAGAGCTGCACGAACTCGATGAAATTCTGGTCGACGATCTCGGCGCGGTTGAAGCCTTTATGGCGGGCCGTGAGGGTGTAGGGGATGGCGGTCATGGTGGCTTGAGGTCTCGTCAACGAGTGGCCGTTTGGACGGCTGAAATTTGGTGTGTCAATTCGAAGCGAAGCAGCGCGAGCTGGCTGCGCCTTTGCTCCCTCTCCCCGCAGGGGAGAGGGCTGGGGCGAGGGGCCACGGTCGCGGCATGGCCTGTTCGAAGCAGGCTTCGTAGCAGCGTCATCGCGAGCACCCGCCCCTCACCTCAGTCCTCTCCCCGGCGCGGAGAGGAGGCTAGAGCGCGGAGCGCTTTCGCACGTTGTGCGTCCTTCTCACGTCCGAAGCTTTCAAGTATGCGAATCTGATCGTCGAGCGAAGGCACCGGCACCGCGAGACCATTGAGGCCCACCAGGGTCAACCGTCCGGCCTCCACCGGCTTCCAGCCATCGCCCTGATTGAGCTCCAGCCCGCCCATCACCTCGACGGGCAGCCCAGGAAACCGAAAGCGTGCGAAATGCGAACGGAAACGTTCGGCGCCTGCCGGTTCGTAGACCGATTCACGTCGCTCAGCCCACAGCGTCATCAAAGTATCCGCATCAGCGCGCGACACCAGCAGATCCACATCGGCCACGCCGACATCCGCGCCGGCAAGCAAGGCCGCAGCACTGCCGATCACGCACCACGGCTCCACGCAATGCACGTGCAGCTCCGGCACGATCTCGGCCAGGGTGGCGTACAGCGCGGGCGTGACGTGGCTCATGCGCGTCGACGCCATTCGTCGCGAGTCTGCCCCCAGATCTCGACCGGGGCATCCTGGAAGGGCTCGGGCAAACGGCCGGGGCCACGCAAACGCGAGCCGAGCCTTGCCGCCAGCGCCTGCGACGGCGCATTGGCTGGATCGATGTTGTGGATCACGTCATCCCAGCCGAGATGGTCGAAGGCGAAATCCATGCAGGCCACCGCGCCTTCCATCGCCAATCCCTTGCCCCATGCATGCCGCGCCAGCCCCCAGCCGACTTCGCGACCCGGCCAGCCCTCAGGGAACCACGGACCCATGCGACCGATCCAGCGCCCCGTGTCCTTCTCAATCACCGAGAACATGCCAAAACCCTGGATGGCCCACGAACCGACCATGGTGAGGAAGCCGCGCCAGGCGACGGCGCGCGGTTGCTGGCCGCCGATGAAGCGGGCCGACTCGGGGTCGGCCATGTTGGCCGCCCAGCGATCAAAGTCCTCGGCCTGCGGCGGGCGCAGGACGAGGCGTTCGGTTTCGATGCGAATGGTTTGCCAGCTCATAGGAATCTCGGCGACAACGTCCGTTCTCCCTCACCGTCATTCCGGCGCAGGCCGGAATGACGACTAGGAGGGGCGCACGCAAGCGCGTTCCTCAGAACGCATTAATCCCCGTCAACTCACGGCCCACCACCAGCTGATGCACCGTCTCGGTGCCCTCATAGGTGATCACCGATTCCAGGTTCAACGCATGGCGAATGGCCACGTGTTCGGTGGTGATGCCCGCGCCGCCGAGGATGTCGCGGCATTCGCGCGCGATATCGATGGCCATGCGGCAGTTGTTCCACTTGGCCATCGACACCTGGGTCGRCTGCATGTTGCCGGCGTCCTTGAGGCGGCCGAGCTGCAGCGACAGCAGCTGCGCCATGGTGATGCGACGGGCCATTTCGGCCAGCTTGATCTGGATCGCCTGGTTGGAGGCCAGCGGGCGACCGAACAAAATGCGGTCCTGGGTGTAGTTGAGCACTTCCTGCAGGCAGGCCTGGGCCGCGCCGATCGGGCCCCAGGTGATGCCGTAGCGCGCCTGCGTGAGGCAGCCCAGCGGACCTTTCAGGCCCTTCACGTTCGGCAGTCGGTTGGCTTCGGGCACGCGCACGTTGTCGAAGAACAGGCCGGACGTCACCGACGCGCGCAGGCTCATCTTCTTGTGCACTTCCTGCGCGGCGAAACCCTTGCTGTCGGTCGGCACGATGAAGCCCTGGATGCCGTCCTCGGTCTGCGCCCACACGATGRCGATGTGCGCGACATTGCCGTTGGTGATCCACATCTTGGCGCCATTGATGACCCAGTCGCCGCCGTCTTTCCTGGCGTTGGTCTTCATGTTGGCCGGGTCCGAGCCGCCGTGCGGTTCGGTCAGGCCGAAGCAGCCGATGATTTCGCCCGCCGCCATCTTCGGCAGGTAGTGCATTTTCTGCTCTTCGGTGCCGTAGGCGTAGATCGGGTACATGCACAGCGAGCTCTGCACCGAGGCGAAGCTGCGCAGGCCCGAATCGCCGCGCTCAAGCTCCTGGCAGATCAGGCCGTAGCTGACGCCGTTCATGCCGGCGCAGCCGTATTTCTCCGGCAGCGTGGCGCCGAGCAGGCCCAGGCTGGCGATTTCCGGCACCAGTTCCTTGGGGAAACGGGCCTGGTCAAAGCAGTCCCCGATGATCGGCAAGACGCGCTCGTCGACGAAACGGCCGACGGTGTCCTGCACCATGCGCTCCTCATCGGAAAGCAGGGAGCGGACGTCATAGAGATCGAGGGGATTCAGGCGAGCGGGCATGCTTGAAGTTCCGTGACGTAGGGGACAATCCCCCATTCTAGCCCGGCCCACGGGATGAATCATGGCGGGGTGCAGCAGGCCCGGGGTAGGCGTGCGTGACGGGCTGTGGGACCATGCGTATTCCCGCGTCCCAGTCCTGGCTGGGACGCACGCGCCGTCTAGCCCAACGTCGAGCCCGGATCACCGCGGTACCGCCTGCGGCCGGCCTGGTCGGGGCATGACGGCCGACATTCCGCTCCCCCGCCGGATCGTCCATGTTGAAAGGTGTGTTACTCGGCTTTGCCTGCTACGCCGCCTATGCGATCAGCGATGCGTTCGTCAAATCGCTGCACGGCACGTTGCCGGCCTATGAAGCGGTGTTCTTCGGCGCGGTGCTGATGCTCAGCGCCCTGCCCTTCATCCGTAACCCCGGCGATCGCTATCTCGACGTGTTCACCGCACGCAAGCCGCACCTGTGGTGGATCCGCGCGATCACCGGCGCCATCTGCAATATCTCCGCCGTGATCGCCTTCACCGCCTTGCCGATGGCCGAAGCGTTTGCGCTGATTTTCTTGTTGCCGATCTTCGTGACGCTGCTGTCGGTGATTTTCTTGAAGGAACACGTGGGCTGGCGACGCTGGTCGGCGGTGATCGTAGGCTTCCTCGGCGTGCTGGTGGTGCTGCGGCCGGGTTTTCGCGAGCTCGGCGTGGGGCACCTGGCGGCGATGACCTGTGGTCTTTCCGGTGCGGTATCGGTGGTCGCATTGCGCATGGCCGGTCCGCATGAAAAACGCATCAGCCTTTACGGCGCCGGCGTGATGGGTCCGCTGGTGAGCGGCGGCGTGTTGATGCTGCCAAGTTTCATCTGGCCGGATCTGCATCAGTGGTGGTTGCTGGCCGGTTACGGTCTGCTCGCCGGGCTTGCCGGCGTGTTGCTGATGCTCGCCACCCATCACGCGCCCGCCAATCGCATCGCACCCACCCAATACAGCCAGATGCTGTGGGCGATTTTCTTCGGCTACTGGCTGTTCGGCGATCACCTGGATTGGTTCATGCTGATCGGCATCGCGCTCATTCTTGGTTCGGGACTCTTCACGCTGGTGCGCGAGGAAAAGGTCACGAACTGGTGGAAGCGCACGCGCATGGTCTGATCGACCTTAGATGAATATTTCTTAATCAAGCAGCTAAGGACCTGCGTCTTGCCGCGAGGCATCACTCGTCCGTGACAACGCTTGTGCCATCACTTTTTCCATTGCATGTCAGCCCCGCGCCCACGCGCTTTGCGGGCAAAGTCATGGCCGCGCGCGCCCCTGCCCGGGTCAACCACATGGACCACGGATCGTTAGAAGTCAGTCAACACGACGTCACGGCGCAACATCGTCGCCGCATCGTGCTCGCGAACAACGATACGAATGGTTGGTCTTGTGAATTGCATACTTGAGTTGCTGGGAGATGGTCGATGAGTGCCGACACTGCCCAAACGTCCGGGCACCCTCGTAGGAAGCGTGGCGTACTGATCGCGGCCGTGATCATCGTGATCCTGCTCGTGCTGATCGTGGTCCATATCCTCTCCGGGCAAAAAACCAAAACCGGACAGCCACCCCAAGTGGTGAGTGCCGCCACCGCCACGCTTGGCGATATGCCCGAAGTGCTCACCGCGCTGGGCACGGTCACGCCGGTGGCAACGGTCAACGTGCTGCCGCAACTGAGCGGCTACCTGACGGGCGTGGGCTACCAGGAAGGCCAGGACGTCGAGAAAGGCCAGTTCCTCGCGCAGATCGACCAGCGCCAGTACGAGATCAACAAGCAGCAAGCGCAAGCGCAGCTGGCCAAGGATCAGGCGACGCTCGATCAGGCACGCGCTGACCTGGTCCGCTTCACCCAGTTGCATGAGCAGAAGTCGATCGCCGAACAGACCTATGCCGACCAGAAGTTCACGGTGGCGCAGAACGAAGCGGCCGTGAAGGCGGACAAGGCCGCCATCGCGCAGGACGATCTGGACATCGCCTATTGCCATATCACTGCGCCGGTAGCCGGCCGTGTGGGTTTGCGCCTGGTTGATCCGGGCAACTACGTGACGCAGTCCACCTCGCCCGGCATCGTCACCATCACGCAGATGAAGCCGACCACGGTGCAATTCACCGTGCCGCAGAATTCGCTGGGCAAAGTACTGCAACGCGTGAACGGCGGCGCCAAGCTGCCGGTCACCGCCTATAGCAGCGACAACAGCAAGCAGGTCGCCACCGGCACGCTGTACGCACTGAGCAACCAGATGGCCACCAGCACCGGTACGGTCACGCTGCGCGCCACCTTCGCCAATGACGACGAAGCGTTGTTCCCCAACGAATTCGTCAACGTGCAGATGCTGGTCGACACACTGCAGAAGGCGGTGCTGGTGCCCACCTCGGCGGTGCAGAGCGGCGCGCCCGGCGACTATGTGTATCTGGTCAATGCGGACCAGACGGTATCCGTGCACAAGGTGACGCCCGGCCCCAGCGACGGCAAATCCACCGCCATCCTTGCCGGCCTCACCGCCGGCCAGCAGGTGGTGACCGACGGCATGGACCGCCTCAGCGACGGCGCGAAGATCCGCATCGCGCAACCGCATCCGGCCGGCGCCAGCAGCGCAGGCGCGCCTGCCGCCACGCACACTGGCAAGCGCGCGCACGCCGCCAGCGCGTCGTCGTGAGTCGCGGGCGCAAGAACCGATGAATATTTCCCGCCTGTTTATCATCAGGCCGGTAGCCACCTCGCTGCTGATGATCGCCCTCGTGATGGTGGGCCTCGTGGCGATGAAGTTCCTGCCGGTGTCGTCCCTGCCCAACGTCGACTATCCGACGATCCAGGTGCAGACGTTTTATCCAGGCGCCAGCCCATCGGTGATGGCCACCACGGTAACGGCGCCGCTGGAAGTGCAGCTGGGTGAAATTCCCGGCCTGCAGCAGATGACCTCCAACAGCTCGGCGGGTGCGTCGATCATCACGCTGCAGTTCGACCTGTCGCTCAATCTCGACGTGGCCGAACAGAATGTGCAGGAGGCTATCAACGCGGCGAACAGCTTGCTGCCCTCCGGCCTGCCGGCACCGCCGACCTATGCCAAGGTGAATCCGGCCGATCGCCCGATTCTCACCTTGGCCGTCACCTCCAACTCCATGTCGCTACCGCAATTGCAGGACGTGGCGAACAACCGCCTGGGCGCGAAGATTTCGCAGGTGCCCGGGGTGGGCCTGGTGACGCCGGCGGGCGGCAACGTGCCGGCCATCCGCATCGAGGCCGATCCCAAGAAGCTGGCTGGCTACGGCCTCAATATCGATGACCTGCGCTCGCTGATCGCCAACGTCAACGTGAGCCAGCCCAAGGGCAACTTCGACGGCCCCGATCTCGACTACACGATCAACGGCAACGATCAGATCCAGAATCCGCAGGATTATCTGGACACCGTCATTTCGTACCAGAACTCGTCGCCGGTTTATCTGCGCGATTTGGCCCGCGTCACGCAAGCCGCGCAGAACACCGAGCAAGGCGCGTGGTTCAACAAGACGCAGGCGATCGTGCTCAACGTGCAACGCCAGCCCGGCGCCAACGTGATCGCCACCGTCAACCAGATCATGAAGCAGCTGCCGCAGCTGGAGTCCACCCTGCCCGCTGGCATGAAGGTGGAAGTGGTTACGGACAGCACCGGCGTGATCCGCTCCTCGGTCAATGACGCCGCGTTCGAACTGATCCTCGCGGTGATCCTGGTCGTGCTGGTGATCTTCGTGTTCCTGCGCAACCTGCCGGCCACCATCATTCCCAGCATCTCGGTGCCAGTCTCGCTGGTCGGCACGCTGGCGCTGATGTACGAGCTCAACTATTCCATCGACAACCTGTCGCTGATGGCCTTGATCATCGCCACGGGCTTTGTGGTGGACGACTCGATCGTGATGATCGAGAACATCGTGCGCTACCTGGAGGAAGGCAAGACGCCGCTGGAAGCCGCGCTCGAAGGCGCCGGCCAGATCGGCTTCACCATCCTCTCGCTGACGGTGTCGTTGATTGCCGTGCTGATCCCGCTGCTGTTCATGGGCGGCGTGATCGGCCGCTTGTTCAGCGAGTTCGCGGTGACGCTGGCGGTGACCATCGTGCTGTCGGCGGTGGTGTCGCTGACCCTGGTGCCGATGCTGTGCGCGCGCATTCTCAAGGCGCAGGCCGATCGCCATCCCAGCCGCTTCGAACGCATCAGCGAAGGCTTGTTCGACAAGACGCTGGCGGCGTACAAGCGCGGCCTGCACTTCGTGATGGCGCATCAGATGGCGACGCTGCTGACGTTCTTCGCCACGCTCGCGCTCACGATCGTGCTTTACATCGTCATCCCCAAGGGCCTGTTCCCGGTGCAGGACGTGGGTGTGCTGCAAGGCATCAGCGTCGCGGACAACTCCGTTTCCTATGGAGTGATGGTGGATCGCCAGAAACAGCTGGMCGATGCCATCCTCAAGGACGAGGACGTAGCCAGCCTCACCTCGTACGTGGGCATCGACGGCACCAATACCACGCTCAACAACGGCCGCTTCCTGATCAACCTCAAGCCGCGCGACGACCGCTCGTCCACCGCTGCGGAAATTTCGCGTCGCATCCAGCAGGAAGTGACCAACATCCCGGGCATCAAGCTGTACATGCAGCCCGAGCAGGACCTCACGCTCGACACCACCATCTCGCCAAACCAGTACCAGTTCGTACTGCGCGGGCCCAACCAGCAGGCCTTCCAGCAATACGTACCTGAGCTGATCACGCGACTGAAGAACATCAAGTCGATCACCGACGTCACCAGCGATCTCAACAACGATGGTCTGGCCGTCAATGTCGAAGTGAACCGCCAGCTGGCGGCGCGCTACGGCATCACTGCCGCCACCATCGACAACGCGCTTTACGATGCGTTGGGCCAACGCATTGTTTCCACCATCTTCGAACAGGCCAGCCAGTACCGCGTGATCCTGGTGGCCAAGCCGGAAAGCATTCCTACGGTGGAATCGCTGGGTGATCTGTATCTGCCCAGCCAGACGGCGAGCAGCGGCCATGTGCCGCTCAAGGGCATCGCCACCATCAAGATCACCAAGTCGCCACTGGTGATCAGCCATCTATCCCAGTTCCCGGCCGTCACCGTGTCGTTCAACCTGGCCAAGGACGCCTCGCTGAGCAAGGCTGTGAAGGAAGTGAACGCGGCCGAGGCAGCGGTGCATCTGCCGACGTCGATCACGTCCACCTTTCAGGGCGCGGCGCAGGCGTTCCAGGATTCGCTGTCCAGCGAGGTCTACCTGCTCATCGCCGCCCTGATCGCCGTCTATATCGTGCTGGGCGTGCTGTACGAGAGCTTCATCCATCCGGTGACGATTCTCTCCACCCTGCCCTCGGCCGGCATCGGCGCGCTGGTCGCGTTGATGATTGCCGGCAGCGATCTGGATGTGATTGGCATCATCGGCATCGTGTTGCTGATCGGCATCGTGAAGAAGAACGCGATCATGATCGTGGACTTTGCCCTCGAAGCCGAACGCGAACACGGCAAGCCCGCGGAGGAAGCGATCTTCGAGGCGTCCCTGCTGCGCTTCCGTCCCATCCTGATGACCACGCTGGCGGCGATGCTGGGCGCCTTGCCGATGCTGCTGGGTTCGGGCACGGGTTCGGAGCTGCGTCGTCCGCTGGGCCTGGCCATCATTGGCGGCCTGCTGCTAAGCCAGTTGCTGACGCTGTTCACCACGCCGGTGATCTACCTCTACTTCGACCGGCTGGCCCAGCGTTTCCGCCGCCAGCGCCTGCCTGAAGAGGCGGCTGGGGAAGGCGCGTGAACATCCCTGGCGTCTTCATCAAGCGGCCGGTGGCGACCACGCTGCTGGCCGTGGCGATCCTGCTGTCGGGCATGCTCGCGTATTTCCACCTGCCGGTGGCGCCGCTGCCGAACATCACCTTCCCCGTGGTGGTGGTGCAGGCGAGCATGGCGGGCGCCAGTCCCAGCATCATGGCTGCGACCGTGGCCGAGCCACTGGAGCGTCGACTGGGCACGATTGCCGACGTTTCCGAGCTGACCTCCACCAGCACCGTCGGCTCGGCGCAGATCGTCATCCAGTTCGGCCTCAACCGTGATATCAATGGCGCGGCGCGCGACGTGCAGGCGGCGATCCAGGCGGCTCGCGCCGACCTGCCGACGACGCTGCGCAACAACCCGACCTACCGCGAGTTCAATCCGGCCGACTCGCCGATCATGGTGCTCGCGCTCACGTCAAAAACGCTGACCCGCGCGCAGCTGTACGACTCGGCCGATTCGGTGATCCAGCAGCAGCTCTCGCAGGTCGACGGCGTGGGCCAGATCACCCTGGGCGGCAGTGCGCTGCCCTCAGTGCGTGTGGAACTGGAACCGGACCAGCTCAATAGTTACGGCATCGGGCTGGAGGATGTTCGCGCCGCAATCAGCGCGGCGAACGCAGACAGCGTGAAAGGTCATATCGACCAGAACGGCCAACGCTTCGAAGTGCTGTCCAACGACCAGATCAACAAAGCCGCGCCGTATCGCGATCTGATCGTCGCTTATCGCAATGGCTCGCCGGTGCAGTTGCGCGACGTGGCGCAGGTGCTCGATTCGGCGGAAAACCTGCGCAACGCCGGCCTCTACAACGGCCAGGACGCCGTGCTGGTGATCGTGTACCCGTTGCCGGGCAGCAATATCGTCAAGACGGTGGCGCAGATTCGCAAGGCGCTGCCGTCGATCGAAGCCACCTTGCCGCACAACGTGCATGTGGGCGTGGCGGTGGATCGCTCGCAGTCGGTCAACGCGGCAGTCAACGACACCGAGCGCACGCTGTTCATGGCCGTGCTGCTGGTGATCGGCGTGGTCTATATCTTCCTGCAATCGCCGCGCGCCGTGCTGGTGCCGGCGGTGGCCTTGCCGCTGTCCATCGTCGGCACCTTCGGACCGATGTACCTGCTGGGTTACAGCATCGACAACCTCTCGCTGATGGCCTTGACCATCGGCACCGGCTTCGTGGTGGACGATGCGGTGGTGGTGCTGGAAAACATCGTGCGCCATGTCGAAGCGGGCATGGACGTACGCGAGGCCGCGATGGTCGGCAGCGCGGAGGTGAGCTTCACCGTGATTTCGATGAGCCTTTCGCTGATCGCGGTGTTCCTGCCGATCCTGCTGATGCCGGGCATCGTGGGCCTGCTGTTCCACGAGTTCGCCGTGACGCTGTCCATCGCCATCCTGTTTTCGCTGGTGATCTCGCTCACGGTGACGCCGGCGATGGCGGCCTTCGTCATCAGCCGCAAGTCCCTGCATTCCAAGGCGCGCTGGGCGGTGTGGTACGAACGGCAATTCGAGCGCTTCCGGCAGGCGTATGCGCGCTCGCTCGCGGTGGTGCTCGATCATGCGTTCGCGGTGATGCTCACCCTGATCGGCCTGATCGTGCTCAACGTGGTGCTGATCCGGCTAGTGCCCTCGACCTTCTTCCCCGAGCAGGACAACGGCATCCTCAACGGGCAGATCATTGCCGACCAGAGCATCTCCTTCCAGGCGATGCAGAAAAAGCTCGCGCAATTGCAGGCCATCGTGCAAAAGGATCCGGCGGTCGCCTCTGTGGCCGGCTTCACCGGCGGTCGTGCGCTCAACACGGCCAATGTGTTCATCGAATTGAAGCCGCTGGCCGAGCGCAAGATTTCCGCCGCGCAGGTGGTGGATCGCCTGCGTCCCAAACTCAACGCGGTATCGGGCGCCAAGCTGTTCCTGCAGGCGGCGCAGGATCTGCGCATCGGCGGCCGGCAATCGGCCTCCGAATATCAGTACACGCTGACCAGCGACGATCCGGAGGCCTTGTTCACCTGGGTGCCGCGCCTGGTGACGGCGCTGGGCAAGTACCACGACCGCATCACCGACGTGAATTCGGACCTGCAGCAGAACGGCTTGCAGCTGTATGTGAACATCGACCGCGCCACCTCGGCGCGCTACGGCTTCGCGCCCAACCAGATCGACAGCGTGCTCTATGACGCCTTCGGCCAGCGCACCGTCTCGACCATCTACAACGAACTGAACCAGTACTTCGTGGTGATGGAAGTGGCGCCCAAGTACTGGCAATACCCGCAGACCATCAATCGCATCCGCTTCAGCACAGCCGCTGGCAATGCATCGGGTACGCAGCAGACGCAGATGTCCAAATCCATCGTGAGCGGCGTCGCCGCCAGCACCACGAGCACGACGACATCCAGCACCAACTCGCGCAACAGCGACGCCGAGGCCAACCAGCTCACCAATGCCATCGCCAACGCCAAGGGCGGAAGCTCCAGCGGCAGTGCGGACAGCACCTCGGCGGAAACCCTGGTGCCMTTCCCCGCGCTGGCGTCATATGTGAGCAACCACACGGCCACCCAGGTGAATCACCAGGGCGGCCTGGTCGCCGGCACCATCTCGTTCAACCTGCCGCCGGGCGGCTCGCTCAGCGACGGCCTGGCCGCCATCAATGAAGCGGCGCAGGAGTTGGGCATGCCCGCTTCCATCCATGGCGCGACCGCCGGTGCGGCGCAGGTGTACGCGCAGTCCATGGGCACCATGCCGTTGCTGATACTCGCGGCACTCGCGGCGGTCTATATCGTGCTGGGCATCCTGTACGAGAACACCGTGCATCCCATCACCATTCTTTCCACCCTGCCCTCGGCGGGCATCGGCGCGACGCTGGCCTTGCTGATCTTCGGCACGCCGTTCTCGGTGATCGCGATGATCGGCATCATCCTGCTGATCGGCATCGTGAAGAAGAACGCAATCATGATGATCGACGTGGCCATCCACCTGCAGCGCGACGAGGGTCTGGAGCCGCGCAAGGCGATCCACGACGCCGCCGTGGTGCGACTGCGCCCCATCATGATGACTACGGCGGCAGCCGTGCTAGGCGCCGTACCGCTGGCGATCGGCATCGGCCAGGGCGCGTCGCTGCGCCAGCCGCTGGGCATCACGGTGATGGGCGGCCTGATATTCAGCCAGGTGTTCACCTTGTACACCACGCCAGTGATCTACTTATACCTCGACCGCCTGCGCGCACGCCTGGCGCGTTGGTCCGAGAGCCTGCCGTGGAACCGATCGGACGCAAAAGCATGAACAAGATCTTTTCCCGCCATCTACTGGCCGTTTCGCTGGCGACGCTGCTCGGCGGCTGCATGGTGGGTCCCGACTACCACCGCCCGCAGGTCAACGTACCGACCCAGTACAAAGAGATGCCCGGCTGGACCTCTGCCACGCCCGCCGACGACGTACCCAAGGGCGATTGGTGGAAGGCCTTCAACGACCCGCTGCTCGACGAGCTGGAACCGCAAGTGGCGGTATCCAACCAGACGGTGGCGCAGAGCTACGCCAACTATCAGGCCGCCGTCGCCGAAGTGCAGGTGGCACGCAGTGCGCTGTTCCCCACCATCGGCATCAGCGGCTCGGGCAGCAAGCAGCGCTCGGCCGCCGGTAACGCCGGCAGCGGCGTCGAACACCTGACTCCAGTGAGCACCTCCGGTTCGCTGGAGGGCAATGTGAGCTGGGCGCCGGATCTATGGGGCAAGGTTCGCCGCACGGTCGAGGAAAACAAGGCCACCGCACAGGCGAGCCAGGCGACTCTCGCCAACGCCACCTTGTCCGAACAAATCGCACTTGCCACGGCGGTGATCAACTTGCGCGTCTCCGACGCCAACATCGACCTGTTGCAGCAGACCGTCGACGCGGACAAGGAATACCTGCGCGTCGTCGCCAACCAGGATAAGGCCGGCACCATCGCGCCCTCGGATGTCATCACGGCGCGCACGCAGCTGGAGAACGCGCAATCCAAACTGATCGCGCTGGGCGTGGCGCGTGCGCAAGACGTGCATGCCATCGCCGTGCTGGTGGGCAAGAACCCCGAGGAGCTCGACGTTCCCCACAACGCCACCCTCCCCACCCTGCCCCAGGTCCCCGCCGGCGTACCTTCCACGCTGCTGCAGCGCCGCCCTGATATCGCGATAGCCGAGCGTCAGATGGCTGCGCAGAATGCCGCCATTGGTGTCGCGATCGCCGCCTACTATCCGTCGCTGTCACTCTCTGCAGCGGATGGTTTCTCGCAGTCCCCGCTCGCCGGCCTGCTGCATGTGGCCAATCATGTGTGGTCGCTGGGCGCCGACGCGAGCGAAACGATCTTCGACGCTGGCGCACGCCACGGCGAAGTCGCCGCCGCCCGCGCCAACTACGAAGCCGCTGTCGCCAATTATCGCGGCACGGTGCTGGGTGCCTTCCAGAACGTGGAAGACGATCTCTCCGGCATCAACATCCTCGCCCAACAAGCGCAGGTGCTCGACGCTGCGGTCAAAGATGCCACTCGTGGATCGCAGATCGCCTTCAACGAATACCAGGCCGGCACGGTGGATTACACGACGGCCGCGTTGGCGCAGACGACCGAGTTGAGCACCAAGCAGGATGCCTTGAGCGTGCAGCAGCAGAGGCTGCTGGATGCCGTGTCATTGATGGGCGATGTCGGTGGCGGTTGGTCGGCGGATGAATTGGCGCATGCGCCGGTAGCGGCGACAGCGTCTGCGGCGCAATAGAGACCAGCCGTTGTAGGAGCGCACCCTGTGCGCGACCGCCACGCCCGAGCGTATCGCTCCGTAGGTTTGTCGCGCACAGGGTGCGCTCCCACAATAAAAGCTGACCAAAACCCTTATCCACACCCATGACCTGCGTCCCCTTGTAGGAGCGCACTTGTGCGCGACCGCAGCGCTGGGGTGTACCTCTCCGTCGGATGGTCGCGCACAAGTGCGCTCCTACAAGGTCACCGCAACTCTAAGCGCACGGCTCTGGCTCTAGGCCTTTGGCTCTTAGGGTCCCCGTATGACGCGGCGGGCGGGTGGAGGAAAGCCCGCAGGGTGGCCGCATGGATGCGGCCAGTTTTTCGACCGCGCACCTGGAGGGCGCAGCCCGGAAGGCGCGCCATCCGGGGGGCCCTTCTCTTTGGTTACTTTCTCTTGGGCAAGCAAGAGAAAGTGACCCGGCCTCCGGCAGGAGGACGGAAGCCCGCGGCAGGCAAGCTCATGAAAGCGAAACAACCAGCCCAGTAACGCTGCGCGCACACTGCAAACAAACCAAAAGATCTGAAGCTGGCGACAATCCCCCTAACCTTGTCACACTGCTCCCTCAACCACCCCAACCATTACCCATGCCAACCCCCAACCTCCCCCTCTCCCCCATCATCGCCGGCCTCTGGCGCATCACCAGCTGGCAACTCACCGTGCAAGAGCGCGTGCGCTGGATCGAACAAGCGCTGGAGCTGGGCATCACCTCGTTCGACCACGCCGACATCTACGGCGACTATCAGGCCGAAACGCAATTCGGAGAGGCGCTCAAAGCAGCGCCGTCACTGCGCGCACGCATGCAGCTGATCACCAAGTGCGGCATCCGCCTTCGCTCCGCGCAACTCCCGTACCGCATCAACTACTACGACAGCTCCGCCCACTACGTGCGCCAGCAGGTCGAACAATCACTGCGAAAGCTGCACACCGAACAACTGGACCTGGTGCTGATCCATCGCYCCGACTATCTGATGGATGCCGCGGCGCTGGCACAGACGTTCGACACGCTCACGCGCGAAGGCAAGGTGGCGCACTGGGGCGTCTCCAACCACACGACCAGCCAGTTCGCCCTGCTGCATCAGCATCACCCGTTGCTCACCAACCAGATCGAACTGTCGCCCTTGCAGATGGATGCCCTGGACGACGGCACGCTCGATCAGGCGCAGCAGCTGGGCCTGCGGCCGATGATCTGGTCGCCGCTAGGTGGCGGGAGGTTGTTTACCGGCGAGGACGAACAAGCCGTGCGCGTTCGTGCCGAGATGTCGGCGATCGCGGATCGCTGTGGCATCACGCTCACCACGCTGGCCTTCGCCTGGTCGCTGCGTCATCCGTCGCGTCCGCACGTCATCACCGGTACCGGTCGTATCGATGGTCTGCGCGAGGCGGTGGCGGCGCTGGATGTGAAGCTGGATGCTGAAGATTGGTATGCGATTTGGACCGCCAGCAAGGGGCATTCGGTACCCTGACGGCCGCCAAAACTGTGGGAGCGCACCCTGTGCGCGACTGCGACACCGCAACCTACATGATGGGCCGCTCAATTGAGCGGCGACTATGCCCGGTGAGGGGCCTGTCGCGCACAGGGTGCGCTCCCACAAGGTGTCGTCAGGTTGGCGCTTAGCGGTTGCTCACGCCATGCGGCACATGCCCCGTCGCCACATGCTTGCGCGCGGACTCCACGTTCGCCGGTGAATCATCGAAGAAGATATCGGCGCCAAACGCATCGAGGAACGGCCCCTTGTCGCGACCGCCGAGAAACAGCGCTTCATCGATACGCACGCCCCAACGGCGCAGGGTCAGGATCACCCGCTTATGCGCCGGTGCAGATCTCGCAGTGACCAGCGCAGTGCGAATGGGTGAATCCTCGGCCGGAAACGCTGCCTGAAGGCGGTGAACGGCAGTAAGGAAACCGCGGAACGGCCCAACCGAGAGCGGCTCGTTGGCAAGCTTGTGCTCACTGCGATGGAACGCTTCCAGCCCTTCCTCACGCGATACCCGCTCGCCTTCATCGCCGAAGATCACCGCATCACCGTCGAAGGCGATACGCAATTGCTCGGTGGCACGCGGCGGCGCGGTCGACGGCAGGATGGTGGCGGCGGCCACGCCAGCGGCGAGCGCGCGACCCACGTCTTCCGCGTTGGCGGAAAGGAACAGATCGGCCTTGAACGGGGCGATGTAATCGGAGGTAGGCGCACCGCTGGTGAATGCGGCGCGGCTGATCTCCAGCCCGTAATGCTGGATCGCATTGAATATACGCAGGCCGGTGTCGCCGGAGTTGCGCGACAACAGGATCACCTCGACCGGCGGCACATCGCCCGCCAGCTTGTTCAAGCCCAGCAGTTTCTGCACCAGCGGAAACGCCACGCCGGGCTGCAGCAGTTCGTTTTCGTGTTCGATCTGGAACGCGCGATAAGCATCCAGCCCCTGGTGCTCGAACAGCTCGTGGCTGTCGCCCAGGTCAAACAAGGCACGCGAGGAAATGGCGACCACGAGACGATTGTCGCTGGCGGCCTTGGGATCGTGGGCGTCGGGTGTGGGGCGGGTCATGAGGGAAATCTATCACGCGGTCACGTGATGGGATGGGGGATGGGTCGCGGAGGCGCTAAAACCCGTGGGTTACGCACGGACACAAACGCGCGCCAACCACCCACTCCGCGATCCCAAGAACCTCAATCCGGCGCGAACTGCTCATCCAGAATGCGCTGTTCCAGATTGTGCTCCGGATCGAACAACAAGCGCACACCCTGCCCCGCCGACTGGCGGATCTCCACCTCGCGAATGTCGCGCACCTCGTGATAATCGGCGGTGGCGCTGACCGGACGCTTGCCGGGATCGAGCACGCGCATGGTGACCAGGGTGCGATGCGGCAGGATCGCGCCGCGCCAGCGACGCGGGCGGAACGGGCTGATCGGGGTGAGCGCGAGCACGTTGGCATCCAGCGGCAGGATCGGCCCGTGTGCGGAGAGGTTGTAGGCCGTGGAACCGGCAGGCGTCGACACCAGGACGCCGTCGCAGACCAGGTTGGGCAGCTTCACGGTGTCGTTGAGCTTCACTTCCAGATGCGCCGCCTGGTTGCTTTGGCGCAGCAGGGACACTTCGTTGAACGCCAGCGCGTGATGCACATCGCCGTTGATGTCGACCGTGCGCATTTCCAAGGGATAGAGCACCGCGGCATGCGCGCGTGAAATGCGCTCTTCAAGCTCGTCGATGCGGTGCTTGTTCATCAGGAAACCGACGCGCCCCAGTTTCATGCCATATACCGGGGCCGGCAGCGCGCGATACGCGTGCAGCGTGCGCAGCATGAAACCGTCGCCGCCCAACGCCACGATCACATCCGACTGCTCCGGCACCGCATCGCCATAGCGGTCGATGAGTTTGCGCCGGGCCTGCTGGGCGACATTGGTTTCGCTGGCGACAAAGGCGAAGCGCATAGGGTCGGGCAACGGTCAGGGCGAGGACGCCAGTTGAGCGTAGATGGACGAAGGGCGCAAGACCGTCGCCGGCGTTGCGCCCTGCTTGCCAGTTCCCTTAACACGTCGCCCCCTCACCGTCATTCCGGCGCAGGCCGGAATCCAGTAACGAAATATGGGGTTGTCGCGACAGCCGACACGCTCTTGTTCGCTTCGCGAAAACCGCCAACAGCGGCTACTGGATTCCGGCCTGCGCCGGAATGACGGTGAGGGAATACCAACGATGGCGGGGCGTTGAAAACCCCGAACCACGGAGCTGCCCGGCACTGCCGGGCAGCTCTGGCGTCGCTTACTGGTTCACCGGCACCTGCGCCAGCTGAGCCAGGCGGCGGACCGCCACCGAGGCGATCGGGTAGTCCGCCTTCTCGGTGAGGATGTCCGCCAGCATGTTGCGCGTGTACTTGAGCGTGGCGTCGTCACGCTGCAGCCACGCCTGCACCGGCGAGACGTCCTTGGCGCTGCCGGTCATCGACAGCACCTGAAGGGCCAGCGCGCGATGCTGGTGGTTGAGCTCGTCCAGCAGCGAACCGCGTGCCTGGGCGTGCCATGCACCTTCGACCGGCAAGGCTTCGATCTGGCTGCGCAGCCACTCCAGATCCAGCGCCTGACCCAGTTCGTAGAACACACCGGCCACCTTGGCGATGGGCTGGTTGCCCTGCTGTGCCACCTCGACGATGTCGAGCATGGCGCGCAGCTCCGGCAGACGGGCCATGCGCAGCGCGAGTTCGCCCGGCATGCCCAGGCCGTCCCACTTCTCCTGGCTGGTGGCGAAATCCTGCTTGCCCGTTTCGGTGAGCACGTCCGGCAAGGCCGCACGCAGCTCGGTCACGCCGGTCTGGTAGCGCTCCACGTTGGCATTGATGTCCAGTGTGCCGCCCGGACGGTTCAGCAGCCAACGGGTGGTATGACGCAGCAGCGACCAGATCTGCAGGATCGCGTCGATCTGGGTGTTCTCCGCCACCTTGCCGTCCAGCGCTTCGATCTGCGCCCACAGTTCACGCGCATCGAGAATTTCGCGCGCTGCCGTGTACGCCTTGGCGATGGCTGCCGGACCCTGACCGGTGTCCTCCTGCATGCGCATCATGAAGGTGGCGCCCATGCGGTTGATGGTGGAGTTGGTCACGGCCGTGGCGATGATGTCGCGCTTCAGGCGATGGCGCTGCATATGCTCGGCGTACTTGCCATGCAGCGGCTCAGGGAAGTAGCGCACCAGTTCCTTGGAGAGGTACGCATCTTCCGGCACGTCCGAGTCGAGCAGCTGCTGGTACAGCTTGATCTTGTCGTAGGACAGCAGCACCGAAAGCTCCGGACGCGTCATGCCGATGCCGCGCGCCTTGCGCTCGGTCAGCTCGGTTTCGCTCGGCAGGTTTTCCACCTGGCGATCGAGCAGGCCTTCCGATTCCAGCTGGCGGATGAAGTGCGCCATCGAACCGATGCGATGCACCGACTGGTGCTCCATCAGAGTGATGGCCTGGTTCTGGCGGTAGTTGTCCCACAGCACCAGCTGGCCCACTTCGTCGGTCATGCTGGCCAGCAGCGTGTTGCGCTGTTCGGTGGTCAGCTCACCGCGCTGCACGGCGTCGCCGAGCAGGATCTTGATGTTCACCTCGTGGTCGGAGGTGTCCACGCCGGCGGAGTTGTCGATGAAGTCGGTATTGAGCAGCACGCCGTGCTGGGCCGCTTCGATACGGCCCTTCTGGGTGAAGCCCAGGTTGCCGCCCTCGCCCACCACCTTGCAGCGCAGCTCCACGCCGTTCACGCGC
>NZ_JBFTRY010000052.1:0-19944 GCF_056399745.1 Dyella sp. 01N36 | reverse complement strand
CTCCCACAAGGTGCGGCACCCTTCCCTGTGGGAGCGCACCCTGTGCGCGACGCTCTCCACGACGACAGATCAACCATCAATACCGCAGCAACGCCTCCAACGGCGCACTCCCATCCTGCCACCGCTCGCGCCCCTGCAAGCTGGCAAGCTCGATCACCACACTGGCGCCCACCAGCTGCGCACCCAGCTTCAGCACCAGCGCACGCGCCGCGGCCAGGGTGCCGCCCGTGGCAAGAACATCATCGACCAGCAACACGCGTTCGCCGGGACGCAAGGCATCGTTGCGCGCCTCCAGCCGATCCACGCCGTATTCGAGCTGGTAATCCACCGACACCACCGGCGGCGGCAGCTTGTTGGGCTTGCGCAGCGGCACAAATCCCGCGTGCAGTTTCTGCGCCAGCGCCGCGCCGAAGATGAAGCCACGCGATTCGATGCCGCATACCGCCTGTACCGCACTGCCCTGCCAGGGTTCGGCCAGCGCATCGATGCAGCGGGCGAAGCCGCCGGCATCGGCCAGCAGCGGAGTGATGTCGCGGAACATCACGCCGGGCTTGGGAAAGTCCGGTACGGCGCGAATCAATGACGCGATCTGTTGCAGCGTGACATCCATGGGGTGTGACTCCTTAGCAGCCGGGCGGCAACCCGGCAGGGTACCGTGCCACGCGAAACGGGCCGGGGCGACATGACAAACGGAATACCGGCGCCGCCGGCAGGGGGAACGCGCCGTTCAGCAGAAGGCGGGCTGCGGCGCGTCGGGGTCTTCGTCGGGGTCGTTCAGGGCCAGCCGGGCCTCCTGCAGATCCCGTTCGACCTCGCGCACCACTTGTTCGGCGGCGGCCAGGCTGGTTTCGGGAACCAGCACGGCTACGTAGTCCAGGGCAGGTAGTTGTCCCACCGCCCCGGTGAGGTATTCGCCTGAGACGAAGGCCGGGATGTCGGCGCGCTCCAGCGCGTCCTTCACCAGGTGGGCGTCGATCAGGCTTTCGGCTCGGTACGCGATACGCATGGCAGCCACGCTACCCCTGCGGCGATATTCCGGCAAGCGCCGCTTGCTTGAGCGTTGCCGGTGCGAAGGCCGCGGTTCACCGAGGATCCAAGCCTCTTCCCTGCCCCGGCCAGCCGCTGAAAAACCGCCGAAACACCCCCACGTACCGGACGAGGTAAACTTCACCGTTTCCGCCACCGCGACCGAGCTTCGATTCCCGATGTCCACCGAAAACGCCGCCGTTGAACCCACTGCCTCCGCCGCTGCAGCCCCGCAGGCCGAGGGTCAACGCGCCGATCTACAAAGGGATTTCATTCGCCAGATCATCCGCGAGGACCTGGCCACCGGTAAGCATCACGCCATCCGCACGCGCTTCCCGCCCGAGCCCAATGGCTACCTGCACATCGGCCATGCCAAGGCGATCTGCCTGAATTTCGGCATCGCCAAGGAATTTGCCGGCTGGTGCAACCTGCGCCTGGACGACACCAACCCCGGCAAGGAAGACCCGGAGTTCGTCGAAGGCATCAAGGACGACGTGCGCTGGCTGGGCTACGAGTGGCACGATCTGCGCCACGCCTCGGACTACTTCGAGGTGTTCTACGACTCGGCCATCAAGCTGATCAAGGACGGCGTGGCCTATGTGGACGACCTGAGCCCGGAAGACATGCGCGCCTATCGCGGCACGCTCACGGAGCCCGGCCGCAACTCGCCGTTCCGCGAGCGCAGCGTGGAAGAAAACCTCGACCTGTTCCAGCGCATGCGCGCCGGTGAATTCGCCGACGGCGCCAAGACGCTGCGCGCGAAGATCGACATGACGTCCGGCAACATGAACATGCGCGACCCGGCGATCTACCGCATCCGCAAGGTCACGCACCAGAACACCGGCGACGCGTGGCCGATCTATCCGATGTACGACTATGCGCATTGTCTGTCCGATGCGCTGGAAGGCATCACGCATTCGCTGTGCACGCTGGAATTCGAAGACCATCGCCCGCTGTACGACTGGTTCGTCGACAAGGTGGACCTGGTCAACCATCCGGAGCTGTGGCAGCACCTGCGCGAAGGCGGTTTCCGCACCGAGCCGGCCAAGCCGCGACAGATCGAATTCTCGCGCCTCAACCTGTCCTACTCCATCACCAGCAAGCGCAAGCTCGCCCAGCTGGTGAACGAGAACCTGGTCGATGGCTGGGACGATCCGCGCATGAATACGCTGCGCGGCCTGCGTCGCCGCGGCTTCACGCCGGGCGGCCTGCGCCTGCTGATCGAACGCCTGGGCGTGAGCAAGCAGAACAGCATCATCGATTACTCGATCCTCGAAAACTGCATCCGCGAAGATCTCGACGCGACCGCAGCCCGCCGCATGGCCGTGCTCGACCCGCTCAAGCTGGTGATCACCAATCTGCCGGAAGGCCACGAAGAACAGCTCACCTTCTCCAACCATCCGAAGGACGAGAGCTTCGGTACGCGCCACGTGCCGTTCTCGCGCGAGCTGTGGATCGAGCGCGAAGACTTTGCCGAAGTGCCGCCGAAGGGTTTCCATCGCCTGAAGCCCGAAGGCGAAGTGCGCCTGCGTGGCGTGGGCATCGTCAAATGCGACGAGCTGGTGAAGGACGCGGACGGCAACATCACCGAACTGCGCTGCTCGCTCGACCTGGAGTCGCGCCAGGGCATGCCAGGCGCCGACCGCAAGGTGAAGGGCACCATCCACTGGGTGAGCGCCAGGCACGGCGTCGCCACCGAAGTGCGCGTGTACGACCGCTTGTTCAACGTGGCCGATCCGGACGATGAAACCGATGGCAAGACCTGGATCGAGCACATCAATCCGGACGCCAAGCGCGTGGTCACGGCATGGCTGGAACCGGCCGCGGCGAACGTCGATCCGGAGCAGCGTTTCCAGTTCGAGCGCCTCGGCTATTTCGTCGCCGATCGCATCGACCACAGCTCGGAGAAACCTGTTTTCAACCGTACCGTCACGCTGCGTGATGCATGGGTTAAGCAGGCGGGTTGATATCCGCGTCACAAGGAACGTTGCATGCTGCGTCAACAGATACACCTGACCCTGCCGCCGTGGATCGACGAAGTGGTCGATACGCAAAAGCGCTACATCACCGACGAGGAACGCGTGGCTCTTGCCATCGAACTCTCTCGTTTGAACATCGAGCGCAGCCATGGCGGCCCGTTCGGTGCCGCGGTGTTCGATGGCCAGGGACGCGTGGTCTCGGTGGGCGTCAATCGCGTGGTGCCGCAGACGTGTTCGGTAGCGCACGCCGAAATGATGGCGTACATGAGCGCACAGCAGCGACTTGCCGCGTTCCGGCTCAACGCCGACGGCGGTCGCTACGCGCTCGCCACCAGCGCGCAGCCGTGCTGCCAGTGTTATGGCGCCACCGTGTGGGCCGGCGTGGATGAGCTGCTGATCGGGGCGCGTGCGCAAGACGTCGAAGAACTTACCGAGTTCGACGAAGGCCCGCTGCCGGCCGACTGGATCGGTGAGCTCGAAAAGCGTGGCATTGCCGTGCGCCGCGACATTCTTCGCGACGAGGCGCGCAGCGTGCTGGCGACCTACGGTCAGAGTGGACAGCACTATTGAGCCGCCTGCGCGCCGCTCTTCCGCTGATCCTGCTGGTGTTAGCCGGCATCGCCTTGTTCAGCTCCGGCCTGATGGACCGGCTGCATCCGGAGCAGCTGGTCCAGCACCAGGACCAGCTGCGCCAGGAGATCGGGACGGCGCCGTGGCTTAGCCGCATCACCTTTATCGGCCTGCTTACCCTGGCCATGTCCACCGGCATTCCGGGCACGGTCATCATCATCATCGCCGGCGGCTTCGCCTTTGGCGCGGTGGAAGGCAGCATCTACTCGTCCATCGGGCTTACCCTGGGCACCTTGATCCTGTTCCTGGCCAGTCGCTATGCCTTTGGTGCAGGGAGCAAGCATCCGCCCGCCCTGGTGGACAAGCTGCACCATGGTTTCGAGCGGCATCCCGTGGCCTACACCATGTTCTTGCGCTTTGTGCCGATCGCGCCGTTTGGCCTGATCACGGTGGCGCTGGCCTGGCTGCGCTGTCCGTTATGGCTGTTCATGGGCGCCAGCTGGCTGGGCGGTACGGTCTCGCTGATCTTCGAGACGTCCATTGGTGCCGGCCTTGGCGCGGCTCTGGCGCAGAGCAACGGCCATTTCGGCCCGGAGCTGCTGATGCAGCGCGGCGTGTGGATGCCGCTGAGCGCCATTGCGGTGCTGGCCCTGGTTCCGCTGCTGGTGGAACGCTTTACCAGCCGACGCCACAAGACCGCCCTGACGAGCAGGGCGGGCCATCCTCCAGAGTAAGACCGACAAGCGCCATAGCCCGTTCGGAGGCCCCCAGTCGGCCTGCTGCCTGACTCGAGAAATCGCGCTAGGCTGGCTCAGCCTGACGCATGCAGCGTGCAAGGGGACGTGATGGGTGCAGGGGTCAACTCGCGAACAGTGCAATGGTGGCGTCGCACGTCGCTGATGCAGCGGCTTGCCCTGGTGACACTCATCCCGACTTTGGTCACCGCCACCTTGCTGGTGGCCATGCTGGCGCCGCAGCAAGTGATGACCTTGCGCGGCATGGCGCAGAACACCGCCGATGCGATCGCGACGCAGGCCGCTTCGGTTACCGCTGCACCCTTGCGCGATATGCAGCGGCGCGAACTGGTGCGCATCGCCGAATCCATCAGCGACCTGCCGCATGTCGCCCGCGTGCAGATACGCGCTGCCGACGGCGAGATCCTGGCCGACAGCCTCGGCCGCAGCGGCGCCGATAACAACGAAGGCTTGACCGTGGTGCGCGACGTGATCGACAGCGAGCGCCCGGGGCAACCCGTGCTCGGCTCGGTCGTTGTCGACGTGAGCCTGCGCGATGCGATTGCGATGCAGCAGGCCAGTCTTCGCCACGCGCTGGTGGCGCTGGTGATCAGTCTCTTCGTGGCCGCCATCATTGCGTGGCAGGCCGCGCGCTGGATCAGCGCACCGCTGCGTCGCCTGGTCGATGCCGTGCATCAACTGGGTCGTGGCGACCGGCATGTGGAAGTGGAAGTCACCGACCAGACCGAAATCGGCGAACTGCAGCGCGGCTTCAACAGCGCCGCCATGGCGTTGTTCGACGTGCAGCGCGGCATGGAACGCGAGATCGAACACGCCACGGTGGAACTGGCGCGCAAGAACGCCGCACTCGAAGCGGCCAGCGTGGCGAAGGCGCGCTTCCTCGCCGCGGCATCGCACGATTTGCGCCAGCCGCTATACGCACTGACCCTGTTTTCGTCCTCGCTTGCCGAAGACGAACGCGACCCGGTGCGCCTGGACCGCATCGCGCATATCCAGGAATGCGTGGAAGCACTCGATCATCTGTTCAGCGAACTGCTCGACCTGTCGCGCCTGGAAACGGGCGCCATGCAGATCGAGATTGCCGAGTTCCCGCTCGACCAGGTGTTCCAGGAAGTCAGCCGCAATTTCCGCATGATCGCCGAGCAGCATGGCCTGCGGCTGATCATGCGCACCACCGATCTGTGGGTGCGCAGTGACCGCACCATGCTTTCGCGCATCCTCAACAACCTGGTGAGCAACGCACTTCGCTACACCAGCCGCGGCGGTGTGCTGGTGGTGGCGCGCCAGCGTGCCGACGGCACAGCGCGCGTGGACGTGTGGGATACCGGCAGCGGCATCGCACCTGAGCATCAGGTGCGCGTGTTCGACGAGTTCTACCGGGTCGAATGCCACAGCAACGAACACGATGTGGGTCGCCGGCGCGGCCTCGGCCTGGGACTTGCCACCGTGCAACGCCTGGCCGAATTGCTCGACACGCAGGTGGAACTCAAATCCAAGCCCGGGCGTGGCAGCGTCTTCAGCTTCCACCTGCCCGAAGTGCCCGCGCAGCACATCGCCGCGAGCGTCGAAGAGGCCTCGCCCGATGTATCGGGCATGCGCGTGCTGGTGATCGACGACGAGCCCGCCATCCTCTCGGGCATCCGCTACCTGTTGTCCAGCTGGGGTTGCGAAGTGGCGGTGGCCGAAGATCGCGTGCAGGCGTTGCAGGCGGCGGAAGATTGGAACGTGCCGCCGGATATCGTGATTTCCGACCTGCGCCTGCGCGACGGCGAAAGCGGCCTGGACGTGTTGGCCGCGCTGGATGCGCATTACCAGATCGACGGCAATCCGCCCTTCGCGCGCCTGCTCATCACCGGCGAAACGCGCAGTGATCGTCTGCGCGAAATCATGGCCGCGCGCATTCCCGTGCTCTACAAGCCGGTGTCGCCGGAACAACTGCGCGAAGCACTGATGGTCGCGTGGAGCGCCTCGCGCGCCACCACCGCCTGAAAAGCGCTCAGCCTTTGGGAGCGACGCGGCGCGCCAGCACGCGGTCGGCAGGCAGGAAGCGATTGAACAAGTCGTCGACGAAATCGCCGTTGGGCGCATCGCTGCGCGAGCCGCCCGTCACGTACAGACCTTGCCAGTGCAGACGGCGCTCGCCATGGACTTCGTTCGCCTGAAGCCGTTCGAGGAAACTGCGCAATCCACGCTGCACACCGTACAGGGACTGCAGGAAGGCAAAGGCCTCGCGACGCCGGCGTGGATCGCGCTCGCTCGCCAGCACGGCCTGGGCGATGGCGAGCAGGCGATCGGATACGGCGTCGGCATGGGATTCCACGCGCGCATCGAGCACGCCGTCTTCGAGCACCGCGGTGTGGCGCCAGCCCAATACGCGTCGAAACACCGACAAGGGCAGCGCCGAGCGGAACGCCGCATGTCCCGGCAAGGCCTCCAGCCCCGTCACCACCACATACACCGGCAACTGCAATTGCAGGCGACGCGTGGCTTCATCGGCGAGGCGATGCAGGCGATCGGCATGTGCGGCGACAGCGCCGTCGGGCTCGCGCAGGCTCTGCGCGGCGATGCAGATCACCATGCCATCCAGCGGAAGCTTGCGACGCTCCTTGGCGAGCAGGGCCAGCGCCTTGGACCATGGCGCATCGCCATCGCCAACGGTGGCATGCGGATGCGAAAGCCGCGGACCGGGCTCGATCGCCACCAGCGCCCGAAACACCCACCAATGCCATGGCCGCGTGTCATTGGCTCGCGCCAGCTCGCGCGCATGCGGTGCAGCGGCGGCGGCCTGCAACAACGAACGGACATCCGCCGCACTATCGCCCACAAACAGCAACCAGGGGTGCCGCGACAGCTGTCGCCAGCGACCGCGGCGGCGGAACGGATGCAGGATGGCGCCACGCAGGCGTCGGGCCGCGTCCTTCACTGCCGCCGAGATGCTGCCGACGCCATAGCCTGCTTCTGTACTGTCGGCCACGCGGGTATGGGCGCGCATCATCACCAGAGATTGCCAGGCCAGCACGCTGATCCAGCCCACCACCGCCAAGGCCGCCACGATGAGGCTGCTGGTGAACCATGCCTGCTCGGACAAGGCATGGCTGAAAAGCGGCGCCACGAAAGCGACGAATACCAACACCACCACCAGCGCCGCCACCAGCTGCGCGAGCCGGCGCCCCATCCAGCTCACGGGCAGGCGCAGTACAGGGGAACCGGGTGTCATATAGGGTTGCGGCGTCACCGATTCGCGCTGCAAGGACTGCAGCAGATTCGCCGCACCGGTGCTGGCCGGGCAGTAGAGCGCCTTGATGCGTCCCAGTTCGCCGCTGTCGCCCTGCTCGTAGTAATACTGGCCGGCGAAGCCAAGCAACAGCGCCATGCTGAACACTTCGCGGACTTCATCGTCGCTGCTGCCAAGGCGACCGAGCTGGTCGAAGAATTCGGTGGCCGCCCCGCCGGTACGAAACAGTGTCTGCTGCAGCGGGGTCACCTGGCGCCAGCCGCCGTGACGCGTGACTACTTCGTCAAACCATGCCGAGACGGCAAACGCCGCCAGCTCGACCTGGGCCAGCAGCTTGCCGCGCGCAAACGCCGCGCCGCGGCTTTGTTCCACCAGGGCGACTGCGCGAGCGTGCACGGACGGCAATTCGTCGTCGGAGAGATTCTGACTGGTGGCCTGCTCGTCGATCAGCAGGCCATATGCGAACAGAGGCGCAAAACATTCCAGCAGCCGCATGGCACCTATAGCCGTCAAAGCCTGTTGCATGTCGCTCCATTGCCCCCGCCGGACCACGTTGCCGCGTCGGACGGGGATGAGCGCCGAAGTCTACGACGATACGCCTCGTCGTGCCGACCAAGCAGTGCCCGCCATGAGACCCAGCCCGAAAAACCGGAGACGAGCGCGTCTCCGGGGAAGAGGGCCATCCATGGCGAACCGGCCGTCGCGGGCATTAGATCCCGCATGCCGGAGGTTCCAACGGGTTTCGGGGGAAGACTGGGCACAGCACGCAGTGGCTCGGGCAGGCCGGTGGCGCGTTGCGTGTCATTCATCTGGTGCCAAGTCTCTAGGTATGCGGTGGATCGTGCCAACGGCTTGCACGACCCGAACGCTCCGCTTCCACCCAGCGGCGGTATCGATGAGCGATTCCCCCGATCGCGGCGGCATTTTCACGATTGGCGCGGCGAGGGGCCATATCTCGTTGAGGCTATGCCGTTCGTACGCGCTTTGTGGTTGCCGCGCGAACTGGCTGGGGCTATGTTGCGTAGGCGGACGTGCGGTGATGGGATTACCGTACAGCGCCATGGGGAATGAGATGCGCATATTGATCGCAGACGACCATCGGCTGATCGTCGAGGGTGTCAAGCTCAAGCTGGCCGAGCTTGGGCCGGACACTGATTTTGTGATGGCCATGGATATGGCTGAACTACGCGAGGCCATCCATTCGCCGGAGGCGCCTTCGCTGTCGCTTGCGCTGATCGACCTGGCCATGCCGGGCGTCCAGGGCAGCGAGCACCTGGCCGAAGTGATCGAACATCTGCCTCACGTGCCGGTGATGGTGCTGTCCGGCTCGGAGGACGGCGCGCTGATGAAGAGCCTGCTGGCCATGGGTGTGCAGGGTTTCATTCCCAAGGCCTATTCGCCCGACGTGATGCTGTCGGCGGTGCGCCTGGTGCTGTCCGGCGGCGTCTACGTGCCGCCGCTGCTGTTGCAGGAGCGCGTGGACGGCACGGTGCCGACACCGCCGCCCGCCACGGCGTCGCAGCTGCCGCCCGGCGCCGACTCACTGGAAGAGCGGCTGCGCAAGTTGCTCACCGAACGCCAGATCGATGTGCTGCGCCTGCTCTCGCAGGGCAAGCCGAACAAACTGATTGCCCGCGACCTGGGCATCAGCGAGGGCACGGTGAAGATCCATCTGGCGGCGATCTTCCGCGCGCTGAATGTACGTAACCGCGTCGAGGCCGTGGTGGCCTCGCGCCGCATCAGCGGCCTCTGATCGCCACGCCGCTGATCCGACGGTAGCCCGCCCGCCTATGCGCCTCGCTCCGGATGCACTCGCCGAGAACAGCACAGACGGACAGTTTTCGCGGCCCATCGGCCAGCCTGCGCTGCCGAAGGCCGCCATCGCCGCCCCACGCATCAGGCCAAAGCGGCGCGGTTTCCTGAGGCTGCTGTGCGCGGCCACCCTGCTGCTCGCCGTCATCGGTACATCGGCTGTCGCTGCCGAAGCGCCGCAGCACAGCGGCCACATCAATGCGCTGACCTTCGGCATCCTGCCGATCGGCGGCCCGTCCGAATCGTTGGCGGCCTGGCGTCCCATGCTGGACGACCTCAGTCGTACGCTGCATCTGCCCATCCGTAGTCTCTCGGTCAGCACCTATGAGGGACTGGGCCAGGCCATGGCCGAGGAGCGCGTGGACTTCGCCTTTGTGTCGGGCCGGCTGGCGCTCGATGCAGTCATCCACGACCGCATGCAGGTCATCGCCCAACTCACGCGCAGCAACGGTTCGCGTGGCTATTACTCGGTGCTGCTGGTGGCCAAGGATTCGCCCATCCGCAACCTCGACGACCTGTTCCGCCAGCCGGGCAAGCTGCGTTATGCGCGCGGCGAAGTGTTGTCGGTGTCCGGTTATCTCGTGCCCGAGACCCAGGTCTTTGCCAACCGACGGCTGGACTCGGACACCTTCTTTGCCGGCGTGACGGTGGACAACCACCAGAACAATGCACTGGCGGTGGCCAACGACGAAGCCGACGTCGCTTCCAACAACACTGCCGACATGGAGCGCTTTGCCGAGCGCTTTCCCGATCAGTACGCACGCCTGCGCGTGTTATGGACGTCCAGCCTGATTCCCCATGCCGTGGTGGTGATCCGCACCGATCTGCCGGCGGAACTGCGCCAGCGGGTGGCCGCGGCGCTTACTTCCTATGCCAAGGGCAAGAACGCCCAGGCGGAACTGGCCAAGCTGCACCTGATCCACGACATCAGCGGCTTCTCACCGGCCGGCAACGAGACCCTGGTGCCGTTTGCCGACATCGAATTCAATCTCGACCGGCGCCGCGCCTATAGCGCGCAATGGGTGAGCGACGCAGCCATGCAGACGCGGCTCAAGAAGATCGATGCCGAACACGAGGCGCTGGTGCACCAGCTGATGGCGCCCAGCACCCCGTAGACATCGCCGGCTCAGTGCCCCGGCATATCCTTGATGTTGAAGGTCTGCCCATTGGGCATGATCATGTCGCCCGGCTTCTGCCCCGCCGCGCACTGGCCGATCCAATGGCCGCTGCTGGTCATGGTCATCTCGGCATGACCCATGATCGCCGGGTCGTACTTGATGTGGCCCTGCGTCGAATACGCCGAATCACCCTGATAGTTGGTCTCGCTGTGGCTGGTCATATTGACCTCGCCGCTGGGCGAATTGATCTTGCACACGGCATCGGTGATCACCTTGTTGCCCTGCACATCGATCTTGAACGTGCTGCACATCTGGCCGCTCATGTGCGTGCCCATCTTGTACATGGCGGTATCGGTATCGGCGTCCAGGCAAGCTTTGGTCGTCTGCGCCTGCCCGCCCATGCCGGAGGTCTGCATTTCCCACAGGCCAGGCTTGCGCTTGGGGATATTGGAGGGAATGTCCTGCGCCAGGACAGCACCGGTGAGACCCAGCAGGGAAACCGCAATCAACCAGCGACAACGTGAAGACATGGACTTCTCCGATCCGCCCGGGGTGGGCGTGCGGGTGGCAAGGTAACGCCAATTGCGGCCGCCGTCATGCTGAACCGTTCTGCAGTGCACCACGTCACACTTTCGACCCATAGTCCGTTAGCACTATGGCGCCTCGCGCTAGATCGAACTGTGTATCGAAGGGGCGTACTGGATTCTTTAGAGTGCCAATCAGGGCGCTTGCGTGAAGCGGTGCGCCCATCGAACCAACTTGTTCCCTGCCGGGATCCCGCGTGATGCTGTCAACCTGCCACTGTCTGTACTCAAAGCCCCGACGCCGGCACGACTGCCTGCCGCCGGTGCGCCGTTGCGACCGGGAGGTTTGACGCATGGAGCCGCGAGCGCATCTGCTGCCCCGCCTGTTCATTGATGTGGTCCTGCCCAGCACGATTGCCGCCCTGGCATTGATCCTGGCGCTGTGCCTGCAGCAGACGCACAGCCTGGCCGAGCGCGTGGATGCTGCCGCAAGCCTGCGCCTGGCGCGGCTTGCCGGTGAACTGGCGCTCGCCGAAGGCGTATCGCCGCAGGCGGCGCTCGATCGAACCCTGCACGACGGAAAGACCGACCAGGTGTTGCGCGTGGAATTGCACGGCTCCGACGGCCGCCTGTGGAGCAGCGGCAGCGCAGCGAGCGCCGACAGCGCTACCTATCGCAGCGAGGTGAAGCCGCAGGGCAACATCTCGACGTGGGTGAGCATGGATGTGGACACCCAACCCCTGCGCAAGGCGCAGGCCATGGTGTGGCTGCTCGGTGCGTTGTGCGCCACGGGCATCCTGGTGCTGGCATGGCTGGCGCGCGTGTCGATACGCCACCGCGTGCTCGAACCGCTGTCGCAGGTCCGCTACGCCGTCCATGAACTGGTCAATGCCAGGCATCCGCACATCGACGACACGCCGGTCAGCACGGAGTTTCTCGAACTGCGCAAGACCTTGCAGCGCCTGTCCGAGTTGCAGGAAGCGCAGCGCCGCGACTGGAGCACGATGCAGCACGACAACGCGGTCGAGGCACTCGATCGATTGCGACAGAGCCAGGCCGCCACACGCAGCAAATCGCAGTTCATCGCGCTGGTCAGCCATCACTTCCGCCAGCCGCTGCAGGCGCTGGAACTGTTCGCCGCCGGCCTCGACCAGAACGGGGGCAACGAGCCGCAGTCGCCGTTCCAGCAGATGCGCCACAGCATCGCCTCGATGACGCGCCTGCTCGATGCCTTGCTGGAAATCTCGCGCCTCGACGCCGGCGTGATCGCGGTGAAACCGATCGGCTTCACCGCCGCCGAACTCTTCATGCGCGATCGCACCTCGCTCAATCACGAAGCGCTGCAGCATCACGTCACGCTTGCATGGCGCGGCAGTCACCATCAGCTGCACGGCGATGCGGACGTGGCCGCCAGCCTGCTCTATCAGCTGGCCAGCAATGCCATCGCCAACGCGCCGGAAGGCCGCGTGCTGATCGCGGCACGCCGTCGCGGCCAGGCCATCCGCATCGAGGTGCGCGACAACGGGCCGGGCATCGCCGTGATCCACCAGCAGCGCATCTTCGAGGAATTCGTGCAATTGCAGGCCGGCGAAAGCGAACGCCGCGGCGGCTACGGCCTGGGCCTTGCGATTGCCGAACGCCTGGCGCGACTGCTGGGCACGCGCATCGGCCTGCGTTCGGAGCCCGGCCGCGGCAGCACCTTCTGGTTCGACCTGCCGCGCATGCCCGTGATGGAACGCCACTCCAGCGCCACTGCGCAGAAGCCGGCCGCGCCGGCCTGGCGCCAGGCGAGCTGAACTCGCCCCTGTTTCAGACAAAAAAAGACCCGCGTCGCCGCGGGTCTCCGAGATCTTTTGGTGGGTCGTCCGAGATTCGAACTCGGGACCAATAGATTAAAAGTCTACTGCTCTACCGACTGAGCTAACGACCCATGCGTCAAAAGCCAGCCCGATATTTTATGGGCTGGGCGCCCTGGGCACAAGCAAGAGCGTTCAGACGTAACGGGTGGGGTCCGGCAATCCGGCAGTCTTGAAGCCCTGGGAACGCAGCACACAGGCATCGCAATGCCCGCAGGCGCGCCCTTGCGCGTCAGCCTGATAGCAGCTCACCGTCTCCGAGAAATCCACGCCCAGGCGCTGGCCCTCGCGGGCGATATCGGCCTTGCTCATGCGCATCAGCGGCGCGTGGATGCGGATGCCCGCGCCTTCCACGCCGGCCTTGGTGGCCACGTTGGCCAGCTGCTCGAAGGCCTCGATGAAGGCCGGACGGCAATCGGGGTAGCCCGAATAGTCCACCGCGTTCACCCCGCACCAGATATCGGTGGAACCGAGCACTTCGGCCCAGCCCAGGGCGATCGACAGCATGATGGTGTTGCGCGCCGGCACATAGGTGACCGGAATGCCCTGCTCGCCGGTCTGATCCAGCGGCACGTCGATGTCGGCGGTGAGCGCCGAGCCACCGATGGTGCGCAGGTCCACCTGCACCGTCTTGTGCTCGACCGCGCCGAGCAGGCCGGATACGCGCTCGGAGGCGGCCAGTTCCGCACTGTGGCGCTGGCCATAGGCCACGCTCAGGGCATGCACCTGATAACCCTGTTCACGGGCGATGGCGATGGTGACCGCCGAATCCATGCCGCCGGAGACGAGTACGACGGCCTTGCGGGGAGTTGCTTGGGACATGGGAGAAATCCACTCAAGAGTCAGGCCGGTGATCCGGCCGATTTAGCACCGTCGGCAACACAGGCCGAAGCGCGGAGAGCCGAGTGAGCGACGTTCGATGAGCCATGCATCGGGCACGTTCAAGCGCCCGCTCTCATGCTCGTCTCACACCACTCGCCCGAGCTTTTAGTGTCCTGGCTCGTCGTTCCACAGCAGCTTGTGCAGCTGCAACTGGAAACGCACATCCAGTTTGTCCTCGATGATCCACTCGGCCAGGTCGCGCGGCTTGATTGCGCCGTGCACGGGCGAGAACAGCACCATGCAGCGCTTGACCAGATCATGTTCGGCGACCACGTCGCGCGCCCACTCGTAGTCGGCGCGACTGGCAATGACGATCTTCACCTGATCATGCGGCAGCAAGTGCTCGATGTTGGACCACAGGTTGCGCTTGGCTTCGCCCGAATCGGGCGCCTTGAGGTCCATCACCTTGCGCACGCGCGGATCGACTTGCGCGACATCCAGCGCGCCAGAAGTTTCCAGCGACACGTCGTGGCCGGCATCGCACAGGCGCTTGAGCAGGATCAGGCAGCGCTTCTGCGCGAGCGGTTCGCCACCAGTTACGCACAYGTGCTTCGCGCCGTGCGAAGCGACCTCGGCCATGATGTCGTCGATATCGCGCCAGTCGCCGCCGTAGAACGAATACTCGGTATCGCACCACACGCAACGCAGCGGGCAGCCGGTCAGGCGCACGAACACGGTGCGCCAGCCGATGGCATCGGCTTCGCCCTGGATCGAATGGAAGATTTCGGTGATGCGCAGGCGCTCAGCCGGCGCCTGCGTCGACGTGGTGGGTGCCACGCTCGTGCTACTGCCAGTCACAACCACTACCTCAGTTGGCCGGCTGGGCCTGCAGGCGGCGCAGGCGCTCCTGTGCCAGGCCAGCGGCCTTGGAGCCGGGGTACTTCGCAGTGACGTTCTTCAGCGTGGCCTTGCCGGCATCGACCTGCTTGAGTTCGATCTGGCTGTAGCCGACCTTGAGCAAGGCGTCGGGCACCTTCTCGCTCTGCGGGAACTGGCTGATCAGGCGCTGGAAGGCTTCCATCGCCACCTGGTAATTGCTGGTGGCGTAGTAGGACTCGCCCAGCCAATAGAACGCATTGGGCAGCAAGGAGCTGTCCGGGTACTGCTGGATGAAATTGCGGAAATCGCGCGAGGACTTCACATAGTCGCCGGCACGCAGCGACTTGAAGGCATCGTCGTAAGCGGCCTGCGCGGTGGCATCGCCCTTCACTGCTGCCGCGCCAGCAGCACCCTTGCCGGCCGCTGCCGGTGGCGTCACAGCGGGCGGAGGCGGCGCGGCGTTGGCAGCCGGCGCGGTATTGGGATTGGCATTCCCCGCATTTGCGTTCGCTGCACCGGCGCCGCCTTCAAGGCGGCCCAGGCGCGAATCGAAATCCGTGGCCTGCGATTTGTTCTTGTCGTTGGCTTCCTGCAACTGGTGCTGCAGTTCCTCGATCTGGCCCTGCATCTGCTGCAATTGGGACTGCAGTGCCTGGACCTGGTTGACCAGCGTGGTGCCACCCTGATTCTGCTGGCTCTGCGCCTGCTGCTCGAGTCGCGATACGCGGTCGGCGAGGCTGAGCCGGGAATCCTGTGCGTGCACGGAGGCGCCAAAAAGCATGGCGGACGCGATTGCGCCCGCCATGCTCATCCTGGCTGTAAAGCTGTTAGCCAGTCGCTTCTTCATTACTTCGCCGTGTAGACGATCTCGACGCGACGGTTCTTGCTCCAGCAATCTTCGTTGTGCTCACGGCACACCGGCTTTTCCTTGCCGTACGAGATCACGTTGAGCTGGCTGGCCGAGCCGCCGTTGGACTGCAGCGCGCTGGACACGGCATTGCCGCGACGCTCGCCGAGGGCCAGGTTGTACTCACGGGTGCCGCGCTCGTCGGTGTTGCCCTCGAGGCGGATCTGCGCCATCGGGCGATCCTGCAGGTACTTGGCATGGCAAGCCATGATCTGCTGGAACTCAGGCTTGATTTCGTCCTTGTCGAAATCGAAGTACACAACGCGCTGACGGAGGCAGGCGTCGGTATCGAGATCGGCCGGGGTGTACTTGCCAGCGGTCGACGGAGCCGGGGTGGTCATCGGCGCTTCCGGCTGCGGCTGCGGCTTGACTTCCTGCTTCTTCGAGCATGCGGCCGCGCCAACGCAGAGCAGGGCGACCAGGGCGACGCGAACGGTCTTATTCATGGTGGACGTTCCTTCAAACAGGTTTGAGTTCCGACAGTCAATAATGATTGCGGTTACGGGACAGTTTTCGCCGGTGGACCGGCTGTTATTTTGCCATTTTGATGCCGGCGGTGCGCTGTCTCGCGCCGCCTGGCCCGCCTTCCGCGACGGATTGCCACGGCCGGCAAGCTGTTTGATCCATCCGTGTCGTCCAAGACTTCACGCCCGGATCACATGGCCGTGACGCTTACGCGTCACGGCAWGAACTGCTTATCGCTGACGATAGGGACCCCAAGCCGGCTCGCGCACATCGCCATCTGCAAGTACCAGTCGCTGACGGACAAGGCCGTCGGCGGACACGGCATACAGCACACCACGGCGGCCTTCAGAGGCGGCATACAGCAGCATGCTTGCGTTTGGCGCGAAACTCGGTGTTTCGTCGATCGGACCCGGCGAGATGAAGCGCACCTGCCCACCCAGACTGCGGTCCATAATGGCAATACGATACACGTTCCCGTTGCCCTGCACCATCGCGATCTGCTTGCCGTCGTAGCTGATCGAGGCGTTGGCGTTGAACTGGCCCTGGAAGGTGATGCGCTCAGCCCCGCCGCCACCGGCCGACATCTGGTAAAGCTGCGGGCGGCCCGAGCGGTCGGAGGTGAAGATGATGCTCTGGCCATCCGGCGTCCAGCGCGGCTCGGTATCGATGGCCAGGTTGTTGGTGAGGCGGGTCTCCGCGCGGGAGCCCACGTCCATCACGTAGATCTCGGGGTTGCCCTGATAGGACAGCGCCAGGGCCAGCTTGCTGCCATCCGGCGACCAGGCCGGCGCACCATTGATGCCCTTGGCGCGGGCCGAGATCAGCTGACGCGAACCGGTGGTGACGTCCTGCACATAGATCGCCGAGTTGCCGCTTTCGAACGACACGTAGGCGATCTTGCGACCATCCGGCGACCACGACGGCGACAGCAGCGACTCGCGCGAGCGGGCCACGACCTGCGGGTTATAGCCGTCCGAATCGGCCACGATCAGCGAGTAGGTGGTGTTGTTACCCAGGCCCACCGCGGTGATGTAGGCGATGCGGGTCCAGAACGCGCCACGCACGCCGGTGATCTTCTCGTAGATGGCATCGGCGATCTGATGGGCGACGCCACGCAGGTCACCGGCCGGCGCGGTGAACGCCTGGGCCAGCAGGCTCTGCTGCTTGTTGACGTCCCACAGCTCGTACTCGACGCGCATCATGCCGCCGCCGGCATCGCTGATGCGGCCGATGGTCAGGTAGTCCTGCTTGAGCAGGCGCCAGGTGGCGAAGTTGACGTCCGCACCCTTCGACGGCGTCTCCACGATTTCGCTCTTGGCCAGCGAGCGGAATTTGCCGGAGCGGTTGAAGTCGTTGCGGATGACATCAGCGATGTCGGTCGGCAGCGGCGCCCCGCCCGCCTGGGCGAACGGCACCACGGCGATCGGCGTGGCCGTCGCCGTGCCGCCGACGATGTCGACGTTGAGCGACTGGGTCTGCTGGGCTGCTGCGGGACCCGCGAACAAGGCGGCTACCAGGAGCAGAACGAAGGAGTAGCTGAAGGTCAGTTTGCGCATGGGGTCCATCACTGCGGTCTGAAAGTGAAATCGATTTGACGCTGGAACACGCTTTCGAAGCCTTTGTAGGGCAACGGCTGCGCGCGCAGCACCGCGTTTTCGATGGAGCGCTTGCCGGCCTCGTCGTAAGGACAACTGGAGTCGACCTTGGCGCTCATCACGTCGCCTCCTGGCAACTGCACAATATGCACCGTGCACGGTGTGTTGGGCATGTTATCCGGGCGAAGCCAATTCTGAGTGACCGCGTTCTGAATCGCGGCCAAATACTGCGCCAGCAGGCCGGCATCAGGGCCGTTCTGGCCAGTCTGGCGCTGGGCTGCCACCGGCACATTGTCCAGGCCGTTGTCCTGGGCGTTCTTCAGGTCCTGCATCTGCTGCTTGGCCTGGTTCGCCTTGCTCTGGGCCTGTTTCACCGACTTGTCGGCCGCGTCCATCTTGGCGAACAGCTCGTCGAGCTTCTTTTGCTCTTCCAGCTTGTGCTTGGCCGCCTGGGCGTCCAATTCGGCCGCGCGCTGGCGCTGCTTCTCTTCCTGTTCCTTCTTGGCGTCTTCGGCCTTCTCTGCCGCATCGGCCACCACCTTCTCCTGATCCTTGGTATCGGGATGCTCGGGCGGCGGCGGCAAGGTCTTGATCTTCGGGGTTTCTTCCGAAGGCGGCGGCGGGATCGAAGGCGGCGGCGGCACGGTCGGCGGCGTCGGCTTGGCCTGGGCAGCCTTCGGCGGCGGCGCGCCGGTCGGGCCCACCAGGGTGGCTTCGATGATTTCGCCCTGCAGCTGGATCGGCTTGGCGCARGCGATCGGGTTCCAGCTCGCCGGCAGATGCAGCGTCTCGAACAGGCTTTCGTAGAACGAGCACGGCACCACCGCGAGTATCAGGAAACCCACGATGCCCAGATGGAGGATGGCGGAAAGGACAACCGCCTTGGACGTGCCCTTGGGGGTGTCTTCCCTCATTTCTTCTTGCCCGACTCCGGTGCGCTCATCAGGCCGACCTTGGCGACGCCGGCCTGCTGCAGGTCGGCCAGCACCTGATAGACACCGTCGTACTTGCCGTCGCGGTCACCGGCGACGAGCACGCTGACATCGGGGTTCGCCTTGACGAACGCACCGACCTTGGTCTTCATGGTGTCCACATCGATCGGCTGGCGCTTCTCGGTACCCAGGGTGAGATAAAGCTGCCCGTTCTGGTCGACCGCGACGATCACCGGATCCTTCTTGTCCTGCAGCGACTTGGCGTTCGCCTGCGGAAGGTTGATGTCGACGTTCTTGTTGATCATCGGTGCGGTGACCATGAAGATGATCAACAGCACYAGCATCACGTCGATATACGGAACGACGTTGATCTCGGATTTCAGCTTGAGGCGCTTGTGGCGCGCAGAGCTTCGCATGATCGAATCCCTCAGGCCGCTTCGTCGGTCTGGATCTGACGCTGGAGCACCGAAGAAAATTCTTCCTGGAACACTTCATAGCGCGAGGCGACGCGCTCGACCTTGTTGGCGAAGCGGTTGTACGCCCACACCGCCGGGATCGCGGCGAACAAGCCCATCGCGGTGGCGATCAGCGCTTCGGAAATGTGCGGAGCCACCACGGCGATGGTGACGTCCTTCATTTCGCCCAGGCCCTGGAAGGCGCCCATGATGCCGATGACGGTGCCGAACAGGCCGACGTAGGGGCTGATCGAGCCGACGTTGGCGAGGAACTCGAGGTTGCGCTCCAGGCGGTTGATTTCGCGGGTGCCGGCCACGCGCATGGCGCGCTCGGAACCTTCGATCACCACGCGCATGTCATGCACGCGGCGCTGGCGCTGGCGCACGAACTCGCGAAAGCCCGACTCGAACACGTTTTCCAGGCCGCCGTTGCTGGCGCCGCGATTACTCACTTCGCGGAACAGCTGGGCGAGGTCGGCACCGGACCAGAAGCGCTCCTCGAAGCTCTCCGCCTCTTCCATCGCCGCCTTCAGCTGCGACACCTTGCGGATGATGATGACCCACGAGAGGAAGGAGAGCACCAGCAGCGCCAGCATGACGAACTGGACCAGGATGCTCGCTTCCGCGACCAGTTTGAAAATATTGACTCCACCGTTCATTGCTCGAAGGTCCTCCAGCACACGTACTTTTATTTAAGGGAAAAGGCCGGGGATAAGATCGGCCGGAATTTGCACCGGACGCATGCGGCGGACATCGACGCACGCCACGCGCACCTTCGCGCGGATCAGCTCCGCGCCGTCCGCCCGGCGGATCGTCTGGGCGAAAAGGATACTGGCTGCCCGCCGTTCTTTGACTTCGACGCTTACCGCCAGTTCATCATCCAGCAGGGCCGCGCGCAGGAAGTCGATCTGCATTTCGCGGACCAGGAAGGCCAGGCCGGTGCTTTCCTTCACCACGGACTGGTTGATGCCCAGGGCACGCAGCCATTCGCTGCGTGCACGCTCCATGAAACGC
>NZ_JBFTRY010000051.1:0-20084 GCF_056399745.1 Dyella sp. 01N36 | reverse complement strand
CGATCACGCAGCGGCCGGTCTTCTGCACCGATTCGGCGATCGTGTCGAAGTCCAGCGGGGTCAGCGTGGCCACGTCGATGACTTCGGCGCTGATGCCTTCCTCAGCCAGCGCATCGGCGGCTTCCAGCGCTTCCTTCACCTGTGCGCCCCACGAGACGAGGGTGACGTCGGTGCCGTCGCGCAGCACGAAGCACACGTCCAACGGCAAGGCTTCGCCGTCATCGGGCACTTCTTCCTTGTACTGGCGGTAGATGCGCTTGGGCTCGAAGAACATCACCGGATCCGGATCGCGGATCGCGGCGAGCAGCAGGCCATAGGCACGCGCCGGCGACGACGGCATCACCACGCGCAGGCCCGGGATATTGGTGAACAGGTGCTCGTTCGCTTCCGAATGATGCTCCGGCGCGCGAATGCCGCCGCCCCACGGTGCGCGCCACACGGCCGGCACGGTGATGCGGCCGCGCGTGCGGTTGCGCATGCGCGCGGCGTGACAGGCGATCTGCTCCATCATCGGGTAGATGAAGCCTTCGAACTGCGCTTCGGCGACTGGCTTCATGCCCTGGGCAGCGAGGCCCACGGTGACGCCGGCAATGGTGGTTTCGTCCAGCGGCGTGTCGAGCACGCGCAGTTCGCCGAACTTTTCCTGCAGGCCCTGGGTGGCGCGGAACACGCCACCGTTCACGCCCACGTCTTCGCCCAGCACCATGACGCTCTCGTCGTGGGCCATTTCATAGGCGAGTGCCTGGGTGACGGCTTCGATAAGGGTGATCTGTGCCATGACTTAATGGGCCTTCTTGTCGAGCTGGATGGCGAGATCGCGCTGCTTGGCGAGATCGGCGGGGACTTCGGCGAAGGTGTAGTCGAACATCGCCGTGACCGGCTGGGTCTTGGTCTCGAGGTACGCGTTCACCTCGTTGTCCATCCAGTCGTCGCATTCCGCCTTCCAGGCTTCTTCCTTGGCGTCGTCCCACACGCCCTTGGCTACCAGCCAGTTGCGCAGGCGCTTCATCGGCTCCTTCGCCCAGGCGTCCTTCACTTCCTGCTCGCCACGGTAACGGCGCGCATCGTCGGCGGTGGTGTGATCGGACAGGCGATAGGTCACCGCCTCGATCACCGAACCACCCTGGCCGTTGCGTGCACGGTCCAGCGCGTCTTCCATCGCCTTGCGCACGGCGATGATGTCGTTGCCGTCGACTTGGATGGAGAACAGGCCGGCCGCGATACCCTTCTGCGCCAGCGTCGGTGCGCCGGACTGGATCTTGCGCGGCACCGAAATGGCCCACTGGTTGTTCACGATCACCGCCACCATCGGCAGGTTCTGCGCGCCGGTGATATTGATGGCGCCGTAGAAGTCACCCTTGGACGAACCACCGTCACCGATGGTGCACACGGCCACGCGCTTCTCGTTGCGGATCTTGAACGCCAGCGCGGAACCGGCGGCATGCAGGCACTGCGTGGCGATCGGCACCGACCAGGCAAAGTCGTGGCGGGCCGGTTCTTTCTGGTAGTCGTTGCCGCGCTCGTCGCCGCCCCAGTACATGTAGACCTCGCGCGGCTGCACGCCGCGATACAGCTGCGCGCCGTATTCGCGGTAGCTGGGGGCCAGCACGTCTTCGGGCTTCATGGCGCTGCCGATGCCCACATGCGCTGCTTCGTGACCCAGGCAGCTGGCATAGGTGCCCAGCTTGCCGGTGCGCTGCAGGGCGACCGACTTGGCGTCGAACACGCGGGTCGACAGCATCAGCTTGTACAGCTCGACCATGTGGTCGAGATCCTTGGCGAATTCAGGCAGATCGTCACGGACCTGCTTGCCTTCAGCATCGAGATACTGGAGGTATTCGATTTCAAACTTGGCGGCGATAGACACGACTCGCTCCCGGAGTGAGTAATGAGAAAGTGGGGTGCCGGGCGTCGGCGGCCCATCCAGTGGGGCCAGCAGCGGACGTAAAGCCCTGAGCAAGACGGAAATGATTACAGGGGGGCATGTTGCGCTGCAAGGCACGGTGCAGCATGCGGGGTGGTACGGGGTGGGCCCAAACACCGGTTACCATGACGCTTTTCCGTTACAGGGAAGGCCATGACCGAGAATCAGCGCGACCTCGAGGCCGGTATCGAACTCGACCTGAATGGTCGACTGACCTATGGCGGCTACCTGCGGCTGGACACCCTGCTGTCGGCCCAGCAACCGCTGAGCCAGCCGGCGCACCACGACGAAATGCTGTTCATCGTGCAGCACCAGGTGGCCGAGCTGTGGATGAAATTGATCATTCACGAGCTGAAGGCCGCCGTGGCGCACCTGCGCCGCGATGAGATCGATCCATGCCTGAAGATCCTGGCGCGCGTGAAACAGGTGCAGCGCCAGCTGTTCGAGCAATGGGGTGTGCTGGAAACGCTTACCCCCGCCGAGTACCTGGAATTTCGCGGTGTGCTCGGGCCTTCCTCGGGTTTCCAGTCGCTGCAGTACCGGCAGATCGAATTCCTGCTCGGCAACAAGAACGCGCAGATGCTGCAGGTGTTTGCGTACGATCCTGCGGCGCAGGACACGCTGCGCGCCGTGCTGGAAGCGCCCAGCCTGTACGACGAATTCCTCGGCTATCTGGCGCGGCGCGGCCACGACGTGCCGGGCGAGCTGACGCAACGCGACTGGTCCCAGCCTTATCAGCGGCATGACGGCCTGTTGCCCGTGCTCAAGCGCATTTACGAAAACCGTGCAACGTTCTGGCCCGAATACCACATGTGCGAACAGCTGGTGGATGTGGAAGAGAGTTTCCAGCTTTGGCGTTTCCGCCATATGAAAACGGTGGAGCGGATCATCGGACACCGGCGCGGTACCGGTGGTTCCTCCGGCGTGTCCTTCCTGAAAAAGGCGCTGGACCTGGAGTTTTTCCCGGAGTTGCTGGACGTGCGCACCGAACTGGGCACCTGATCGTGCGTGTCATCTTCGACATTCATCATTCGATAACTACTGACGGCGCGTGCAGCGCCGTTTCGTTTGCAAAGGGGCATGCATGAGCAACACCACTGAGACCGCGCACGCGTCGGCGCCTGATTTTCCGCAGACGCTGGGGCATCCGCGTCCGCTATGGATGTTGTTCATGACGGAGTTCTGGGAACGCTTCGCGTTTTACAGCGTCAGCTGGGCCCTGGCCTTGTACATCGTGGCGCATTTTTATCACGGCGATGCGTCCGGCGAAGCGTGGGCCAGCAAAATTTACGGAGCTTATACGGCGCTGATCTACGCCTCGAGCATTTTTGGCGGCTACGTGGCGGACAAGATCATCGGCTACCAGCGCTCGATCCTGATCGGCGCGGCGGTCATGGCGCTGGGCCTGTTCGTCGTGATGCTGCCAAGCAAGGACCTGTTCCTGTTTGGCCTGGCGATGGTCGTGGTGGGCAACGGCCTGTTCAAACCGAATATTTCCTCGATGGTCGGGCAGCTCTATGGCCCGACGGACGAACGCCGCGACCGTGGTTTCACTCTGTTCTACATGGGCATCAACGGCGGCGCGTTGCTGGCGCCGCTGCTCACCGGCTGGCTGGCGAGCTATTTCTCCGACACGCCGATGCAGGAGAACTACCGGATCGTGTTCGGCGCGGCCGGCGTGGGCATGGTGCTGAGCCTGTTCTGGTTCTGGTTTGGTCGCCGCGGGCTGCACGGGGTGGGTCGTCCGGCGCCAGAAGCGGCCAGCCGCATGCGTGTCCTATGGGTGCTGCTGGGCATCGTGGTGGCGGTGCCGCTGGTTTATCTGCTGCTGGCCTTTGTCGGCGCCAATGGCCTGCAGTGGCTGCTGGGCCTGCTGTTCATTGGCGTGGCGGCGATGTTGATCGTGGAGGCGATGCGCCACGACCGCGTGCAGCTGCATCGCGTGTACGCGATGCTGATCATCTTTGCGTTCAACATCCTGTTCTGGATGTTCTATTTCCAGCTCGGCACCTCGTTCAACTTCCTCGCGGCCAACATGGTCGATCGCGAAATGTTCGGCGGCTGGGTGTTCCCGGTGGGCTGGTTCCAGTCGGTGAGCCCATTAGCCATCATCGTGCTGGCACCGCTGGTGACCCAGGTGTGGTCGTTCCTGGCGCGACGCCACAAGGAGCCGTCGATTCCGCGCAAGTTCGGCCTCGGCTTGTTGTTCAACGGCCTGGGCTTCACCGCGCTGATGTATGCGCTCACCTATTCGGTCAACAGCAAGGGATTGATCCCGTTCTGGCCGCTGACGGCCTGCTATGTGCTGCAGACCATCGGTGAGCTGTGTCTGTCGCCGATCGGCCTGTCGATGGTGACCAAGCTGGCGCCGCCGCGCCTGGTGGGTCTGGCCATGGGCGGCTGGTTCCTGTCGCTGGCGGTGGGTGGCAACTTGTCGGGCCTGTTGGCCGGGCGCATCAGTGGCGAAAGTGGCATGACGGCCGCGTCTGCGCTGGCGGGTTTCACCTTCAGCTTCTGGCTGCTGGCAGGCGCAGGCGTCTTCCTCTTGCTGATCTCGCCGCTGATCAATCGCCTGATGCACAGGGTGCGATGAAGCAGGAGTAAGGGGAGAGGAGTGAGAAGTGAGAGTAGAGCTTGGTCTGCGGCTTTCTCTCACTTCTCACTCCTCTCAACTCACTCCTCGCTTTTTGGTGCAGTGCATTTGACGGGCGTTACGTGTCCCGGTTAGAAGTCGTTGCGCAAGAAATTACGACGGATGACGGCAGCACATGAGTACGAACACAACCAGCGCCTCGACGGTGCCTGACTACCCGCAGACCCTCGGTCACCCACGCCCGCTGTGGATGCTGTTCATGACGGAGTTCTGGGAGCGCTTTGCGTTCTATGGCATCCGCTGGGCGCTCACGCTGTACATCGTGGCGGCGTTCTTCAACGGCGATGCTTCCGGCCAGGCCTTCGCCAGCCGCACCTACGGCGCCTATCTGGCGCTGGTGTATGCCACCGCCGTGTTCGGCGGCTACGTGGCGGACAAGATCATCGGCTACCAGCGCTCCATCCTGCTGGGCGCCAGCGTGATGGCGGTGGGTCTGTTCATGATCATGTTGCCCAATGAGCAGATCTTCCTGGTGGGTCTGGCCACGATCATCGTCGGCAATGGCCTGTTCAAGCCGAACATTTCCTCGATGGTGGGGCAGCTCTACGCGCAGGGCGATTCGCGCCGCGACCGCGGTTTCACGCTGTTCTACATGGGCATCAACGGGGGTGCGCTGATCGCGCCGCTGCTCACCGGCTGGCTGGCCAGCCACTTCACCGAGACCCCGATGCAGCAGAACTACAAGCTGGTGTTCGGTGCCTCCGGCGTGGGCATGCTGATCAGCCTGCTGTGGTTCTGGATCGGTCGCCGCCAATTGAAGGGCGTGGGCCGTCCCGCACCCGACCAGGCCAACCGCATGCGCGTGGTCTACGTGTCGCTGGGCATGCTGGTGGCGATCCCGGTGTTCTACCTGCTGATGGCCAAGGCCGGCGCCGTGGTGCTGCAGTGGCTGCTTACTGCGCTGTTMGTCGGCGTGGGCGTGATGCTGGTGATCGAGGCGGTGCGCAATGGTCACGTGCAGGTGCAGCGCGTGATCGCCATGCTGATCATCTTTGCCTTCAACGTGCTGTTCTGGATGTTCTTCGAGCAGGCCGGCAGCTCGTTCAATTTCCTTGCGCAGAACATCGTGGATCGCCAGATGTTCGGCGGCTGGGAGTTCCCGGTGGGCTGGTTCCAGTCGGTCAATCCGGTGGCCATCGTGGTGCTGGCGCCGATCGTGTCGGTGGCCTGGGGCTTTCTGGACAAGCGGCGCATCGAGCCCTCGATTCCGCGCAAATTCGGCCTGGGTCTGCTCGGCAATGCGCTGGGCTTCGTGGTGCTGATGTATGCGCTGGATGAGCTGGTCAGCAGCGACGGCATGATTCCGTTCTGGCCGCTGGCGCTTTGCTATGTGCTGCAGACGGCGGGCGAGCTATGCCTGTCGCCAATCGGCTTGTCGATGACCACGAAACTCGCCCCAACGCGGCTGGTGGGCTTGGCGATGGGTGGCTGGTTCCTTTCCACCGCGATCGGCAACAACTTGTCCGGCTTGTTCGCCGGCCATATCAGCGGCGAGAGCGGCATGACCGTGGCCTCGGCGCTCAGCGGCTTCACCTTCAGCTTCTATCTGCTGGCGGGTGCCGGCGTGCTGCTGTTCGTGATCGCGCCGTTGATCAATCGGTTGATGCACGGGGTGAAGTAGGGGCGAAGGAGCAGCGTGCGCCCTTTCACTCGCCCCTGAGCGGTCACTTCGGCTCGATCGCCTGCAGCTTGTCCAGGATGCGCACCAGCCAGCTGCGCTCCTCGTCGTCCAGCTTGGACAGCAGGTTGCGCTCATGTTCGCGGGCCATCGGCGCTACGACTTCGTGAATGGCCCAGCCGGCCTCGCTCAGGCCCAGCACGGAGCGGCGCTTGTCGCCGTCGTGGATGGCGCGGGTGACCCAGCCGGTTTCCACCAGCTTGGACAGGGCGCGGCTCACGGCCACCTTGTCCATCAGGGTGCGCTCGGCCACCTCCCGCGCGGACAGGCCGTCGAAACGTGCCAGCACCGCCATCACGCGCCACTCCGTCATGCTCAGGTCGAAGCGGCGCTGATAGTCGTCGGCAATGGCCTGGCTGACCGCGTTGGACAGGATGGAGAGCCGGTAGGGCAGGAAATGTTCCAGCTCCAGCGGTGCGTGGTCGGGGTGATGTTCGTCGGGCACTGCTGCGGCGCTCCTTGCAAATGGTTTCATATGTAACTATAACGTAGGGCTTATGAGAATGGTCGCACGCTTGGACGTAGGCCATTGAGCAGCCATCCACCCGGAGAGCCCCATGAGCGCGCAGCCCAATCTTGGCATGCAGGTCACCACCTTCGAAAACCCCATGGGTATCGATGGGTTTGAATTCGTCGAATTCGCCGCGCCAGCCGGTCGCGGCCACGAGCTGCACACCTTGTTCAAGAAGATGGGTTTCAGCGCCGTGCTCAAGCACAAGTCGCGCCCGATCACGGTCTACCGCCAGGGCGGCGTGAACCTGCTGGTCAACGAAGACCCCGAATCCTACGCCGCCGAATTCGCCCAGGCCCATGGTCCATGCGCGGCCGGTTTCGCCATCCGCTTCCAGAAGCCGTCCAAGGACGTGCTCGGCGTGGTGCTCGGCAACGGCGGCGAAGCGGTCAACCAGAAGGCCGAAGCCACCAAGGCCGTGAACGCGCCCGCCGTGAAGGGCATCGGCGATTGCATGCTGTATCTGATCGACCGTTACGGCGACAAGGGCAGCATCTACGACGGCGACTACGAGCCGATCGCCGGCGCCGAGCAGCACCCGAAGGGTTTTGGCCTCACCTTCATCGATCACCTGACGCACAACCTCTACTTCGGCAACATGCAGAAGTGGTCCGATTACTACGAGCGCCTGTTCAACTTCCGCGAGATCCGCTACTTCGACATCAAGGGCGCCAAGACGGGTCTCGTGTCCAAGGCCATGACCGCGCCGGACGGCATCGTGCGCATTCCGCTCAACGAGTCGAGCGATCCGAAGTCGCAGATCAACGAATACCTCGACGCGTACCACGGCGAGGGCATCCAGCACATCGCCCTGTTCACCGACAATATCTACGAGACGGTGGAAGCGATGCGCGCGACGGGCGTGGAATTCCTCGACACGCCGGATACGTATTTCGACGTGATCGACATGCGCATCCCCAACCACGGCGAGGACGTGCCGCGCCTGGCCAAGAACAAGATCCTGATCGATGCCGACGTGGAGACCAAGCAGCGCAAGCTGCTGCAGATCTTCACGCAGAACAACATCGGCCCGATCTTCTTTGAGATCATCCAGCGCAAGGGCAACGAGGGCTTTGGCGAAGGCAACTTCCAGGCGCTGTTCGAGTCGATCGAACGCGACCAGATGAAGCGCGGCTTCCTGTAAGACTTGGCCACAAGGCCGCCCATGGAGGGCGGCCTTGGTGCCGCCGGTTCAGCGCCAGGAGCCGCCGCCGTGCAGCATGGTGAGGAACACGGCGCCGTAAAAGAACATCGCAAGCACCCACAGGATGATGCCGACCAGAATCAGCACGCCCTGGATCACGAAGTAAGTACGCAGCTTGGCAAGTGCTTCTTTCAGGGCGACGGCATCGCCGCTGAGCTGGGCACGCTCGATCGCCCCGGCCGACTGCATCACCAGCACGCCGATCCAGATCGGCAGCCAGGCGATGATGATGCCGACCAGGGTTATGGCGGTGAGGGCGCCCTGGATGATGAAGACGATGCCGACGAACTTCATCCATCCCTTGCCTGAAGCAAGCGGTTGGCTGAGGTCCTGGATCGAGGGATTCCCGGTAGCTTGGCCCAGCGAGGAGTACGAGTCGGACATGCGGTTTCCTTGAGTGTCATTGCAGTGAATGAACGTCGCCTCTTCCCTTGCGCGAGGCGGTGCCAACAGTCGTAAGCCAAGAGTAATAGGATCGCGTGGGTCGCGTTGTGACCTCTCGCCTCGGCAGATTGCGGAGCTTTCATGTCAGCCAGCCACCAGCAGTACCAAACAGGGTTCGCCAACGAATTCGCCACCGAGGCCTTGCCCGGCGCGCTGCCCGACGGGCAGAACTCGCCGCAGAGCGCGCCCCATGGCCTGTACGCGGAACAGCTTTCCGGCACGGCCTTCACGGCCCCGCGCCACAGCAATCGCCGCAGCTGGTTGTATCGCATCCGCCCCGCGGCCATGCACCATCCGTTCGAGGCGATGCCCGACGGCCGCTTTCACAACCGCTTCAACGAGGTGCCGGCTAACCCCAACCAGTTGCGCTGGAGCCCGTTCCCGCTGCCGACCAAGCCCACCGATTTCCTCGATGGCCTGTTCACCGTTGCGGGCAACGGCGGTGCGGCGGACCAGACCGGCGTGGGTATCCACGTCTATGCCGCCAATCGGTCGATGCAGGGCCGCTACTTCTACAACGCCGACGGCGAGCTGCTGATCGTGCCGCAACAAGGGCGCCTGAAACTGGCGACCGAGATGGGCGTCATCGAGCTTGAACCGCTGGAAATCGCCGTGATTCCGCGCGGCGTGCGTTTTCGCGTGGAGCTGCTGGACGACAGCGCGCGCGGTTACATCGCCGAAAACTTCGGCGCGATGCTGCGTCTGCCCGATCTGGGCCCGATCGGCAGCAACGGCCTGGCCAACCCGCGCGATTTCCTCACGCCGGTGGCGGCGTTTGAAGATGTCGAAGGCAAGTTCGAACTCGTCGCCAAGTTCCAGGGCAAGCTGTGGAGCGCGGCGATCGATCATTCGCCACTGGACGTCGTSGCCTGGCACGGCAATTACGCGCCGTACAAATACGACCTGCGCCGCTTCAACACCATCGGCTCGATCAGCTTCGATCATCCCGACCCGAGCATCTTCCTGGTGCTGCATTCGGCCAGCGACAGCGAAGGCGTGAGCAACATGGACTTCGTGATTTTTCCGCCGCGCTGGCTGGTGGCGCAGCACACCTTCCGTCCGCCCTGGTTCCATCGCAATATCGCTAGCGAGTTCATGGGCTTGATCACCGGCGAGTACGACGCCAAGGCCGAAGGCTTTTCGCCGGGCGGCGCCTCGCTGCACAATTCCATGAGCGGTCACGGTCCCGATGCGGCCACGTATGAGAAGGCGTCGACGCGCGATCTGTCGCAGGCCGATGTCATCACGGGCACCATGGCCTTCATGTTCGAGACGCGCCGCGTGATTCATCCGACCAGGCAAGCGCTGGAATCGCCGGAGCTGCAGGGCAATTACTACGAATGCTGGCAGGGCATCCAAAAGCATTTCGGCGGAGCTTGAAGCGATGACGTTGCGCCGGTTCTGCCTGTTGTGGCTATGCGTGATGCTGGCGTCGTGCCAGTCGCACGACGAGGCACCGGCGCAGGCTCCCGCGTCGACCGCGACGGCACCCGGTGATCGCGACGCGCTGAGTCAGGCCCGTTGGCAGGGCTTTGGCGACATGCGTTTTGGCATGGACGAGCCGTCGTTCCGCAAAGCCTGGGGCGGCGAGTTGAAGGGCGGGGCGCAAGTGGGCTCCGATTGCGCCATGTACGCTCCGGTGTGGGCGAAGCCGCCATTCGAACTCACCTTCATGCTCGAGCACGGTCGTTTCGTTCGCTATGACGTGCGTGGCGACAAAGAAACGGCGCCGGGCGGTGGCAAGGTCGGCATGGCCAAGGCGGACGTGATGGCGCTCTATGCGGGCAAGGTCAAGCAAGGGGCGAACAATTACGATCCGGACGCCAGCGTGTTTCGTGTGGATGGTGAGAGCGGTGCCGTGCTGATCTTCGACATCGGCGCCGACGGCAAGGTAAAGGCGTGGCGCGTGGGCGTGCCGCCACAAATCGATTACGTGGAAGGGTGCAGCTGAGAGCTGCCCGTTGGAGCGATAGCATGAAATTGGGTTCATTGAAGGAAGGCGGTCGGGACGGCACGCTGATCGTCGTCAATCGCGCGCTGACCCAGGCGGTCAAGGCCACCGGCATCGCGCCGACGCTGCAGGCTGCGCTGGATGACTGGTCGAGTGCCGCGCCGCGCCTGAACGCGCTGTACGAAGAATTGAATGGAGGCACCGCAACTGGTGCCTTCGCGCTCGACATGCAGGCGCTTGCCTCGCCGCTGCCGCGCGCCTACGAATTCGTCGACGGCAGTGCCTATCTGCCGCATGTCGAGCGCGTGCGGCGCGCACGTGGCGCCGAGGTGCCGGAGTCGTTCTACACCGATCCGCTGATGTATCAGGCCACCAGTGCCGGCTTCCTGGGTCCGCGTGATCCGGTGGTCGTGCCGAGCGAGGACTACGGCATCGATCTGGAAGCCGAGGTGGTGGTGGTCACGGACGATGTGCCGATGGCGCTGACGCCTGCGCAGGCCGCGGCGCATATCCAGTTGGTGGGTCTGGTCAACGATGTCTCGCTGCGCGGCCTGATTCCCGGCGAGCTCGCCAAGGGTTTCGGTTTTCTGCAATCCAAGCCGCGCTCCGCGCTGTCGCCGGTGTTGGTGACGCCGGACGAACTGGGCGACGCCTGGCAGGACGAAAAACTGCATCTGCCGATGCGCACCTGGCTCAACGGCAAGTGGTTCGGCGAGGCCGAGTGCGGCGTCGACATGCAGTTCAATTTCGCCCAGCTGGTGGCGCACGCGGCCAAGACGCGTCCGCTCACGGCAGGCACCATCGTCGGCTCCGGTACCATCGCCAACGAAGACACCGGCAAGGGCGCCTCGTGCCTGGCCGAGCAGCGCACGGTGGAGACCCTGCGTGACGGCAAGCCGAGCACGCCATTCCTGAGCTTTGGCGACACGCTGCGCATCGATGTGACCGATGCCTCGGGCGCGTCGATCTTCGGCTCGATCGAACAGGCCATCGCGCCGCTCTAGCGCTGAGTCCACCGGCCCGCCGTCGCCTTGCGCGGCGGCGGGCGGCAAAGTGACGCGCCACGATGATGCCCATCAGGCGCTGGTCGGGACCCGGCGACGATACTGTCGCCCATGCGTCAACCTACCATCGCGCCCGAGTTCGATCCCCGGCTCATTGCCCGCTACGACGTGGCCGGCCCGCGCTACACCAGCTATCCCACGGCACCGCAGTTCCATGACGGCTTCGGCGAATCCGCATTGCGTCGAGCCGTGCACGATTCCAACGAACGCGCTGGCCCCCTGTCGATCTATGTGCACGTGCCGTTCTGCTTCAGTCCGTGCTTCTACTGCGGCTGCAATCGCGTGATCACCCGCGATGCGCGCAAGGCGACGCAGTATCTGGACTATCTGGAAAAGGAGCTCGCACTGCTTGGTCCGTTGTTTGAACGCGGGCGGGAAGTGCGACAACTTCACCTCGGTGGAGGCACGCCGAGCTTTCTCGATATCGCCCAGATGCAACGCCTGTTCGAGATGCTCGAGCGACACTTCGATATGCAGCAGTCGTGCTCACGCGAGTGRGGCATCGAGATCGATCCGCGTGACGTCGATGCGACTTATATCCGCGAGCTCGGCCGACTAGGCTTCAATCGCATCTCGGTGGGCATCCAGGATTTCGACGCCGCCGTGCAGAAGGCAGTCAATCGCGTGCAGAGCGTGGCGCAGACGGCCGAAGTATTGAGTGCGGCGCGCGATTGGGGATTCACCTCGGCGAGCGTCGACCTCATCTACGGGCTCCCGCGCCAGACGCTCGATGGTTTTGATCGAACGCTGGACGAGGTGATCGCGCTGTCGCCGGATCGCGTGGCGATCTACGGCTATGCGCACCTCCCGCATTTGTTCAAGGCCCAACAGCGGATCAACGATGGCGACCTGCCCGACGCAGCCACTCGCCTGGCGCTGCTGGGGCTGGCCTGGGAAAAGCTGGGTGCGGCGGGCTACGTGTATATCGGCATGGACCACTTTGCGCGCACGGACGACGAACTCGCGCGCGCCCAGCGTGAAGGAACCCTGCAACGAAACTTCCAGGGTTATTCCACGCATGGCGATTGCGACATCGTGGGATTGGGTGTCAGCGCCATCGGCCGCATCGCCGACACCTACAGCCAGAACGCCCGCGATCTGCTCAGTTACTACGCGGCGTTGGAGGCGGGCCAGCTGCCGGTGAAGAAGGGCATCGAGCTGAGCCGCGACGATATGGTGCGTCGCCAGTTGATCGGTGAACTGATGTGTCACGGCACACTGGACATGCGGGAGTTCGGCGAACGTCACGGCCTGCACTTCGAGGCTCACTTCGCCCAGGACCTGGATCGCTTGCAGCCCCTGATCGATGACGGCCTGGTGGCGCGGCATGGCGACGACATCCAGGTGACGCCGCGCGGCAGGCCGCTGCTGCGGAATATTGCGATGTGCTTTGACGCCTATCTGGGCAAGAGTGCCGCTAGGCCACGCTACTCGCGCACGATCTGAACCCGTCGGCCCGGGCGGCCTATCGTCCTGACGGCCGTCGGCATGTTCTACTTGTGGACCCCATCCAACGAGGTGTCCCATGTCCAACGTCACGCTCAAAGGCAATCCGGTCCAGGTCGACGGTCATTTCCCGTCCAAGGGTGAAGCGGCACCGGCCTTCTCGCTGGTCGGCAAGGACCTTGCCGACGTCACGCTCGCCAGCTTCGACGGCAAGCGCAAAGTGTTGAACATCTTTCCGAGTGTCGACACGCCGACCTGCGCCATGTCTGTGCGTCACTTCAACCAGGACGCCAGCCAGCTAAACAATGCGGTCGTTCTGTGCATCTCCGCCGACCTGCCGTTTGCGCAGGCGCGCTTCTGCGGCGCGGAAGGCCTCAGCAACGTGGTGACGCTGTCGACGCTGCGCGGTCACGACTTCCTCAAGAATTATGGCGTGTCGATTGCGTCCGGCCCGCTGTCGGGTCTGGCGGCGCGTGCCGTGGTGGTGCTCGACGAGCACAACAAGGTCGTGCATAGCGAACTGGTGGGCGAGATCGCGCACGAGCCCAACTATGACGCCGCGCTCGCCGCGCTGGGCTGAGTCGCTTCGCCCCACATCCATGGGCGCGGTGCGATGGCGTGTTGCGCGCCAGGGCGAGAAAAACAAAAGCCGGGCAATGCCCGGCTTTTGCATTCACAGCGATGCGCTTGGCTTACTTGGCAGCCATCATCGCCACCGTCATGTCGAGCATGCGGTTGGAGAAGCCCCACTCGTTGTCGTACCACGACAGCACCTTGACCAGCGTGCCTTCCATGACGCGCGTCTGCGTGGCGTCATAGGTGGACGAAGCCGGGTTGTGGTTGAAGTCGATCGACACCAGCGGCTTGGTGTTGACGGCCAGGATGCCCTTCAGCGGGCCATTGGCGGCTTCGTTGATCACCTGGTCGATCTCTTCCTTGGTGGTCGGACGCGCCGCGTCAAACACCAGGTCGACCACCGACACGTTGATGGTCGGCACGYGGATGGCGAAACCGTCGAGCTTGCCGTTGAGCTCCGGCAGCACCAGGCCTACCGCGGCGGCGGCGCCGGTCTTGGCGGGGATCTGCGAGTGCGTGGCCGAACGGGCGCGGCGCAGGTCCGAGTGATAGACGTCCGTCAGCACCTGGTCGTTGGTGTAGGCGTGGATGGTCGTCATCAGGCCGCGCTGGATGCCGATCTTCTCGTGCAGCACCTTGGCCAGCGGAGCGAGGCAGTTGGTGGTGCACGAAGCGTTGGAGATCACTTCCAGCTTGGAGGTGAGCTTGTCGTCGTTGACGCCGATGACGAAGGTGCCGTCCACGTCCTTGTCGCCCGGGGCGGAGATGATCACCTTCTTGGCGCCGGCGGCGAGATGCGCGCTGGCCTTGGCCTTGGAGGTGAACAGGCCGGTGCATTCCAGCACCACGTCGACGCCCAGGGCGCCCCACGGCAGCTTGGACGGGTCACGCTCGGCGCAGACCTTGATGCGGTCGCCGTTGACGATCAGATCGCCGCCGTCCACCGTCGCGGTGCCCGGGAACTTGCCGTGGGCGGTGTCGTACTGGGTCAGGTGCGCATTGGTCTCGGCGTCGCCGAGGTCATTGATTGCAACGATCTGGATCTCGTTGGTGCGACCCGCTTCGTACAGCGCGCGCAGGATGTTGCGGCCAATGCGACCGTAACCATTGATGGCGACCTTGATTGCCATGGGACAGCGTCCTCCGATGGGATGGCGAAAGTAGCGGCTGTGGGACCGCCGTAAAACCGTCATTTTAGCCTGAACCGGCCGGGCGGTCCCATCCGGGCCGCGGTTTCCCCCGGAAGGGGCTGTTCAGGGGAGCCCAGAAGCGCTTGAATCGGCTACTTTCGGGCAGCGGCCCGAGCAGGAGAGTGGTATGAGCGAGGCAGAACAGAGCTTTGGGATCACCCTGGAGCAGGTGTCGGACTATGAATTCCGCGTCCGTTTCGACGGCACGGCGATTCCCGACCTCATCACCGACGAAACCTCGCCGCTGGGTGGCGATGCGGGGCCCAACCCCACGCACCTGATTGCCACCGCCGTGGCCAACTGCCTGGCGGCCAGCCTGTTGTTCGCGCTGCGCAAGTACAAGAACTCACCCGGCAAGATCGGCGCCAAGGCCAAGCTCACCATGACCCGCAACGAGCACGGCCGGCTGCGCGTCACCCACATCGGCGTGGACCTGCAGCTGGCCGACAAGGCGGAAGTGCTCGCGCATCTCGATCGCGCGCTGGCGCAGTTCGAGGATTTCTGCATCGCCACGCAGAGCGTGCGCCAGGGCATCAAGGTGGATGTGAGCGTGCACGACGGGGAAGGGAAGCTGCTCCCGCTGCCGGAGACCGTCTGACCGAGGTTGGCGCGGAGCTGTCACGAGGCTGTGGCAGACTTCGCTTTTCCCCTGACAAGATCCACTGCACCATGCCATTCCTGCGCCGAACTGCCGCTGCCGCTTTCATCTGCCTCGCCCTGACGCCCGCTGTCCATGCCTGGGGCCAGCTAGGCCATAGCGTGGTGGCCGATCTGGCCCAGCGTCACCTGAGCCCGGCGGCGGAAGCGGCAGTGGAGCGCCTGCTGGCGCCCGAGCACACCAAGGCGCTGGCCGACATCGCCAGCTGGCCGGATGAAATCCGCAACGACCCGACCAAGGACGCGTTGTGGAAGCAGACGCGCGCACTGCACTACGTCGACTTCACCGCCGGCGACTGCAATTACACGCCGCCGCGCGACTGCAAGGATGGACAGTGCGTGGTCGAGGGCATCGACCATTACGTGAAGATCCTTGGCGACAAGAGCCAGTCGGATGCAACGCGACTGGAGGCGCTGAAGTTCGTGGTGCACTTCATCGGCGACGAGCATCAGCCGCTGCACGGTGGTTCGCGCGACGACAAGGGCGGCAACGCCTACCAGGTGCAGTTCCAGGACAAGGGCACCAACCTGCATAGCGTGTGGGACTCGGGCCTGCTCAAGACCCGCGGCCTGGACTACAAGGCCTACGCTGACAAGCTGGAGGCCGAAGGCACCGTCACCCTGCCCAAGCCGATCGCGCCGTTCGACAACGCGTACGCGCAGTGGGCCGAAGAGTCGTGCACAATCTCGCGCGACATCTATCCCGATGGCCACAAGATCGATCAGGCCTATGTGGAGAAGGAGCTGCCGATCGCCGAGCTGCGCCTGCGCGAAGCGGGCCGTCGCCTTGCCGAGGTGCTCAACCTGACGCTTGCCAAGGGCTGAGTGGGCGAACGTTACGGCGCGGCACTCGTTGTCGCGCCGTTGCTGCCCGGACCGATGTTGCGGTCGAGAAAGTCCAGCAGTTTGTTGTACATCGCCAGGCGATGTTCCTGCAGGAAGAAGCCATGCCCCTCCTGCGCCTCGGTCAGCGATTCGTAGTGCTTTCCCTGCTTGTCCAATGCCGAGGTGAAGACGTTGAAGTTGGCGTACGGGGCGCGCGCATCGAGACCGCCATGGATCAGTAAAAGATTGGCCTTGATGCGGTCTACGCCGGCCAAGGGCGAGCGGCGCAACAGCTCGGCGCGATCGTCTCCGAGCACGATCTTCAGGTAGTCGACGCCCGCGTCGGAGCGCTTGGTGTCGCTCTTGTCCAGCTGGATGCGCAGGTCGTAGATACCGGCATAGCCAATGGCGCATCGATACAGGTCGGGCTCGCGTACCGCACCCTCTAGAGCGGCATAGCCACCATAGCTGGTGCCATAGATGCAGATGCGCTGGGCATCGGCATGGCCTTCATGGATGGCCCAGCGGGTGGCGTCGGTCAGGTCGTCTTGCATCGAGGCTCCCCACTGGCGATAGCCGAGCGCCTCAAAATGCGAGCCGAAACCGCCTGAGCCGCGGTAGTTCACTTGCAGCACGGCATAACCACGTGATGCCAATAGCTGCGTCTCCTCATCGAAGTCCCAGCGATCGGCGACACCATGCGGGCCGCCATGTGGAACCACGACCAAGGGGAAGGGGCCGCGGCCCGATGGCTCGGTGAGAAAGCCGTGCAAGGTCACGCCGTCGCGCGCCGCCAGTTCGACTGGCGTCATCGCGTGCATCTGCTTGGGCGAAAGCCAGCGACGTTCGCTGAAGAGGTAGCGGGCCTGCTGCTTGTCCAGATCGAACAAGTAGTAATCGCCTGGATCGCGATCGCCGCTGACTTTGACGATGGCAAGCCCGCCATCGTCGGTAAACGAGGTGAGCTCGACCAACTGACCAGGGAAACTCTTGCCCACCGCTACGCTGATTTGTGCTTCATGACTGGCGGGGTCGAGGTAGTGCATGCCGCGCGCGCCATCATTGGTGACGATGCCATAGACGTCCTTGCCGTCCGCCGTGGCGAGGCCGGCGCCGGGATCGCCAAAGACGCCGCGGTAGACCGGGCTACGCTGGCCGGTCTGCAGATCGAGCAGCTCGACCGAACTGGGGCCTTCCTCATGCGACACCAGCACGTAGAGCCGGTGGTCATCGCGCTGAAAACTGAGCGGCACGATCGAGACCCCGGTCTTGCCCGAGTCGTTGAATAAGCTCCAGTCCTTGCCGGCCTCGCGCAGCCACAACTTGGGCCGATGATAAGTACCGCCGAGTGCGGCGCGCGGCTCACCCTGGTGATCCACGATGATGTCCGTATCCGGCGCCGGGCCGCCGATCACGCGCTTGCTGTCGCCGCTGACTGTATCCAGGCGCTCGATCGAGGGCACGCTGCCGGCCGGGTCATCGGTAAACGGTTGGGTCTGCACTAGCAGGTAGCGGCCATCCTGCAGCGGGGTTGTATCGATCAACCTCGCATAGGCCTCGCGACGCTGGCCGCCATGCAGCATGTGATTGCTGTCGGCATACGTGCCGCCGCGCGCGCCGAACAGGTAAACACCGTGGCTGCCATCGGCATCGAAGGCGATCAGCTCGCCGGTGTATCCGGGCTTTTCCAGGCTGCTGGTGCGCACGGCCAGCGCCATGACCAGGCGGTGGTCGTTGACCCAACGGTAGCGCCGGATCATGGTGCGGCTGCCGGAGCGGATGGTCGCCACCGGTTTGCTGGTGGCCGTATCGATGACGGCCAGCATGTTTTCGTACGGGGTGTCCGGTCGCGGCACCAGCGCCGCGATGTGCTTGCCGTCGGGTGCGAGTTGCACCTCGCTGAACTCGGCGGGGCGGATGAAATCGCTCACCGACGGCGGGGTGTTGGCGGCGCCCTCAGTGGACGACGCCGAGACGGGCGCCACGCAGGCAGCAACCATGGCGGCCAACAAGGCCGTGCGGATGAAACGTGGCATGAGCGTTCCCCTTAAGTCCCTTTCGCGGATCCCTCCATCCGCCCGGCGATGCTAGCGCATGGCCGATGGGCTGTCGCAAGTCCATGCGACGTGCAGGGGTGTCATCCGTGGCTGATCATTTTTCTAGCATGTTTGGTGCGGCGCAAAATGAAATGGCGCCGCCTAGGAGGGCGCCGCAAAGGCGGCTGCTGCCCGATGCCTCTGCGGCCATTGAAGATCGGCAGAGTGGAATTGAAGACGGCTCGCCATGACACCAGTGTTTGGACGTCTCTGCGTCCATCGAGCAGACCAGTTATTTGTCTTGACCCCATTCTCACTGTCAATGCGCAATACCAGTGCAGGCCTGTGGTACGCATGCCACAAGCAGTCCACTTGGGCAAAGGAAAACAGGACAAAAAAGCCTGCGCCAACCCTCTGGAAGATCCGCGTGATTTTGCTAGTCTCGATGTATGACTACTGAAAATCCGCTGCGCCGCACAAAAATTGTTGCCACCCTCGGTCCTGCTACCGATGCGCCTGGCATGCTCGAAAAAATCATCGCCGAAGGCGTGGATGTGGTTCGCCTGAACCTCTCCCATGGCCAGCCGGACGATCACCGCGCCCGCGCGGTGGCCGTGCGTGATGCGGCGACCAAGCTGGGTCGCGAGGTAGGCGTGCTCGCCGACCTGCAAGGTCCGAAGATTCGCGTCGAGCGTTTCGCCAACGGCCCGATCGAACTCAAAGTGGGCGACAGTTTCGTGCTCGATTGCAGCCCGGGCGCGCCGCTGGGCGATACCACGCGCGTCGGCGTCAGCTATTACGACCTGCCCAAGGACGTCTCCGCCGGCGACGTGCTGCTGCTCGACGACGGTCTCGTCGCGCTCACCGTCGAGGCGGTGGTCGGCCAGGAAATCCGCTGCCGTGTGCTGATCGGCGGCAAGTTGTCCGATCGCAAGGGCCTCAATCGCCAGGGCGGTGGCCTGTCCGTGACCGCACTGTCGGAGAAGGACAAGTCAGACATCAAGCTCGCCGCCGAAATCGGCTGCGACTTCCTCGCCGTGTCCTTCGTGCGCTCCGCCGACGACATGCACGAGGCACGTCGCCTGCTCGAAGAAGCCGGTGGCAAGGCCTCGCTGGTGGCCAAGATCGAACGCGCCGACGCCATTCCGGTGCTCGGCGAAATCATCGACGCCTCCGATGTGGTGATGGTGGCGCGTGGCGACCTGGGTGTGGAAATCGGCGATGCCGAGCTGCCGGGCCTGCAGAAGAAGATCATCCGCGAGTCGGTGCAGCGCAATCGCGCTGTGATCACCGCCACGCAGATGCTGCAGTCGATGGTGCGCTCGCCCATCCCGACCCGCGCCGAAGTGATGGACGTGGCCAACGCCGTCATCGACGGTACCGATGCGGTGATGTTGTCGGAAGAATCCGCCGCCGGCGCGCATCCGGACAAGGCCGTGGCCGCGCTGCGCCGCATCTGCCTGGGCGCCGAACGCCAGTTCGAGCCGAAGGAAGATCCCGCCACGCAGGGTCATCTGCTCGATCGTACCGACCAGGCCATTGCGCTCGCAGCGATGGTGCTGGCCAGCCAGCTCGGCGTACGCGCCATCGTCGCGTTGACCGAGTCGGGCGCCACGGCGCAGTGGCTCTCGCGTTATCGCAGCGCGGTGCCGATCTATGCGCTGTCGCCGTTCGACGATGCGCGCCGCCGCATGTCCATCTTCCGCGACGTCACCGCGGTGAAGTTCACGCATATCTCGCAGACGCCGGCCGGTTCGGCGCGCGACGCGGTGCGCCAGCTGTTCCTCGCCGGCAAGCTCGTCGAGGGCGATCGCGTGGTGCTGACCCATGGCGATCACATCGGCCAGGGCGGCGGCACCAACACCCTCAAGCTGCTCTCGGTGGGCGCTGAAGGCGTGGTGGAGTGCCTGCGCGACCTCTAAGCG
>NZ_JBFTRY010000050.1:0-30292 GCF_056399745.1 Dyella sp. 01N36 | reverse complement strand
AGCACGAGCACGTCGGCTTCAGCGAGCACGTTGGCGAAGTCATCGAGCAGATCGCGCGTGCGGCTGTAGCGGTGCGGCTGGAAGCCGACCACCAGGCGGCGATCCGGCCAGCCACCGCGTGCGGCGGCGAACACGGCCGCCAGTTCGCGCGGGTGATGACCGTAGTCGTCGACCAGCAGCACGTTGCCCTGATCCAGCGCGATCTCCCCGCGGCGATGGAATCGGCGACCCACGCCCTGGAACGCTTCCAGCGCACGGGCGATCGCTTCGGCTTCCACGCCCAGCTGCCAACCGATGGTGGCGGCGGCCAGTGCATTGAGCACGTTGTGGCGACCCGGCAGATTCAGCTTGACGTGCAGCGCCTCGTTGCGGCCCGGCAGCCACAGGTCGAAATGCATTTCGAAGCCGTGCTGCGCGAGGTTGCTCGCCCGCACGTCGGCATCCTGGGTGTCGATGCCATAGGTCATCACGCGGCGCGTGGTCGACCTGGCCAGCGCGGCGACTTCCGGATCGTCGACGCACAACACAGCCAGACCGTAGAACGGCAGGCGGTGCAGGAAGTCGTCGAACGCCTTCTTCACCTGCGCGAAGTCGTTGTTGTAGTTCTCCAGATGATCGGCGTCGATATTGGTGATCGCGGCGATCACCGGCGACAACATCAGGAACGAGCCATCCGATTCATCGGCTTCGGCGACGATGTACTGGCCGGTGCCCAGGCGCGCATTGGCACCGGCGGCATTGAGCTGGCCGCCGATCACGAAGGTCGGGTCGTAGTTTGCTTCGGCCAGCACGCTGGCGGCGAGGCTGGTGGTGGTGGTCTTGCCGTGCGTGCCGGCGATGGCGATGCCACGACGGAAGCGCATCAGCTCACCCAGCATCTCGGCGCGCGGCACCACCGGAATGCGCGCGGCACGCGCGGCCTGCAGTTCCGGGTTGTCGGCCTTGATGGCGCTGGAGGTGACGACCACGTCGGCGTCGCCGATGTGCTCGGCCGCGTGACCCACGTGCACCACGATGCCCAGGCTGGAGAGGCGCTGCGCGGTCGGCGAGTTGGAGCGGTCGGAACCGGACACGGCATAGCCGAGGTTGTGCAGCACTTCGGCGATGCCGCTCATGCCCACGCCGCCGATGCCGATGAAGTGCACGCGGCGGAAGGTGGTCATCAGATCTTCGTGCGCTAGCAGGCGACGCGGCGTCATGCGGCCACCTCCATGCAGGCACGGGCGATCACGTCCGCGGCATCGGGCTTGGCCAGCGTGCGTGCGGCCTCACCCATCGCGATCATGCGCTCACGATCATCCAGCAACGCTTCCAGGCGCTGCGCCAACTGCTGTACGTCCAGGTCCTTCTCCTGCATCAACTCGGCCGCATGCGCGGCGACCAGCGCCTCCGCATTGCGGGTCTGGTGGTCGTCCACCGCATAAGGGAACGGCACGAGCACCGCGCCGAGTCCGGCAGCGGTGAGCTCGGCCAAAGTCAGTGCACCGGCACGGCACACGGCGAGATCCGCCCATGCATAGGTGCCGGCCATGTCTTCGATGAAGGGCACGATCTGCGCCTCGACGCCGGCTTTCGCATAGGCCGCACGTGCTTCATCGATGCCGCGGTTGCCGCACTGGTGCAGCACTTCCGGGCGTTGCGTCGGTGACATCAGCGCCAGCGCCTGCGGCAGCGCGATGTTGAGCGCACGCGCGCCGAGGCTCCCGCCGAGCACCAGCAGGCGCGGTCGACCCGTGCGACCAGCCATGCGCTCGCGCGGCGACGGCAGGCTGGCGATGGAAGCGCGCACCGGGTTACCGACCCACTCGGCGTTCGGCAAGGTATCGCTGAAGCCGGCGAGCACGCGCTGCGCGTGGGCGGCCAGCTTGCGATTGGTGAAACCGGCGACACGGTTCTGTTCGTGCACCAGCAAAGGGCGACGGGTGAGACGCGCCGCAACGCCACCGGGTCCGGCCACGTAGCCGCCCATCGACAGCACGCTGCGCGGCTTGATCCGGCGCAAGGCAGACAAGGACGAGAGCAGCGCGCGCGCCAGCATCATCGGCGCCATCAGCCGCGTCTTGAGGCCTTTGCCGCGCAGGCCGCCCACCGGCACGGTGATCAGTTCGATACCGTGCGCCGGCACCACCTTGGTTTCCATGCCGCCCTCGGCACCCAGCCAGACCACGGGCACGCCGTGCAAGCGCAGCGCTTCGGCCACGGCCAGGCCGGGGAAGATATGGCCGCCGGTACCGCCGGCCATGATCAGCACGGGACGCTGTGCGCTCATGCGGTCACCGCCTCGCGTCCGGGGGCCACAGCAGCGGCGTTTGCATCGGGCACGGCGTTGGCCGGCATGCGCGTGGCCATCTGTCGCGCATCGATCGCGCGATTGATCTCATAGGTGGTACGCAGCAGCACGCCCGCCATCGCGCAGGTAAGCACGATGGACGAACCGCCGTAGCTGATCAGCGGCAGGGTAAGACCCTTGGTCGGCAACGCACCCAGGTTCACGCCGATCGACACCATCGCCTGCAGGCCGATCATCATCGAGATGCCACAGGCCACGTAGCCGGCGAAGCGCTGGCCGATCTCCATGCCCTTGGCGCCGAGATACAAGCCGCGCCCCACGGCAACGCCGAACAGCATCATCACGAACAGGATGCCGGCAAGACCGAATTCTTCGGAAATCACCGCAAAGATGAAGTCGGTGTGGGCTTCGGGCAGATAGGACAGCTTCAGCACGCTGGAGCCCAGACCGACGCCGGTCCACTCGCCGCGGCCGATGGCCATCAGCGACTGGGTGAGCTGGAAGCCGTCGTTGAACGGATCGGCCCATGGATCGACGAAGGAGGTCAGGCGACGCATGCGGTACGGCTCGAACTTGGCCACGAACCACAGCAACGCGACCACCGGCAGACCCATGCCGCCGAGGTAGACCGGATTGGCACCGCCCATCCAGATCATGCCGATGGTGACCGCGATCATCAGCGTGGCGGAGCCGAAGTCAGGCTGCACCAGCAGCATCACCACGAACAGGCCCGCCACCATGATCGGCTTGAACAGCCCCCAGAAACTGGTTTCCACACTTTCGCGGTGGCGCACGAGATAGCTGGCGACGTACACCACCAGGATGAGCTTCACCGCTTCCACTGGCTGGAACGTGGTGATGCGGAAGTTGAGCCAGCGGTGTGCGCCATTGAGCCGCATGCCGATGCCCGGCACGAACACCAGGGCCAGCAGCAGGACCGCGCCGCCAAACATCATCCACGCATGCTTTTCCAGCAGCTTCAGTTCGGTGCGCATGGCAAAGGCTGCCAGCGCGACTCCCAGAGTCAGGAACAGCAGGTGGCGCTTGAGGAAATAGAACGCACCCATGTGCTGGCTGTCGGCCACCGCAATGGAACTGGACGTCACCATCACGACACCGACGCAGGCCAGACCGACGAGTGCGATCACCAGCAGCATGTCGAAGCTGCCGCGGGGTCCCTGTCGTCGTTTGGCTTGGGTGGCGTCGAAGATCATCTCAGCGCACCTTCAACGTGGCGAGGCCGATCAGCACCAGCACGACGCTGATGATCCAGAAACGCACGATCACGCGGGGCTCGGGCCAGCCCTTGAGTTCGAAATGGTGATGGATCGGCGCCATGCGGAACACGCGCTTGCCGGTCATCTTGAAGCTGGCCACCTGGATCATCACCGAGGCGGTTTCCATCACGAACACGCCGCCCATCACCAGCAGCACGATTTCCTGGCGCACGATGACTGCAATGGCGGCCAGGGCGGCGCCGATGGCCAACGCGCCCACGTCGCCCATGAACACTTGCGCGGGATACGTGTTGAACCACAGGAAGCCCAAGCCCGCGCCGGACAGCGCGCCGCAGAAGATCGCCAGCTCGCCCGCACCGGGAATCGACGGAATGCCCAGGTATTCCGAGAACACGCGGTTACCGGCGAGATAGGCGAACACGCCCAGCGCACCCGACACCAGCACGGTCGGCATGATGGCGAGGCCGTCGAGGCCGTCGGTGAGGTTCACCGCATTGGAGAAGCCCACGATCATGAAGTAGGCGACCACCACGAACAGGATGCCCAGCGGCAGCGCGACCTGTTTGAAGAGCGGCACATATAGCGCGGTCTCGGCGACCGGAGCGCCGCTCGTCGCATGAGGCGCCGTGTAGTAAAGAAATAGCGCGGCAGCGAGACCGAACACCGACTGCCAGAAATACTTCCAGCGCGAGGCCAGGCCGCGGCTGTCCTTCAGCACCAGCTTCTTGTAGTCGTCGTAGAAGCCGATCACGCCGAAGCACAGCAGCACCGCCAGCACCAGCCACACGTAGCGGTTGTGCAGGTCCGTCCACAACAGCGTGGAAAGCGTGACCGCGAGCAGGATCATCACGCCACCCATGGTCGGCGTGCCGGCCTTGGATAGATGCGTCTGCGGGCCGTCCTTGCGCACCACCTGCCCGGCCTTGAGATCGGCGAGCTTCTGGATAAGCGTGGGGCCAAACAGCAGCGACATGGACAGCGCGGTGAGCGCGGCCATGATCGTGCGGAACGTGATGTACTGGAACAGGTGCAGGGCAGTGAAGTGCCTGGCCATCCAGTCTGCGAGTTCAAGCAGCATCGGATGCGCCCTCCCCATTTCCCTTACTGCCGCGCAGTGCGGCTACGACTTGATCCATGCCGGCGGAGCGCGAGCCCTTGATAAGGCAGGTGACGCCGCTGTGCAGTTGTTGTTTGAGTGCGGCGGTCAGCGCCGCCTTGTCGGCGTAGTGTTCGCCGCGCTCGCCGAAGGCCTTGATCGCCGCTGCGCTCAGCGGGCCCACGGCGAACATGCGATCGATGCCCTGCTGGCGCGCGCGCTCGCCGATGCCGGCGTGCAGCGCCATCGCGTTGTCACCAAGTTCCGCCATGTCGCCCAGTACCAGCCAGCGCTCGCCGTCGGCCAGCGCGAGCGTGTCGATGGCAGCGCCGACCGAGCCGGGATTGGCGTTGTAGCTGTCGTCGATCAGCGTCCAGCCGGCGGGCATGCGCTCCAGCTGAAGGCGGCCGGCGACGCCAGGCACCTGCTCGAGACCTTCCACGATGGTGTCGAGCGGCACGTCGAGAGCGAGCGCAATGGAAGCCGCCGCCAGTGCATTGGCGATGTTGTGGCGACCCGCCAGCGGCAGGTGGACATCCGCGTCGCCCACCGGCGTGCTCAGCACGAAGTGCGAGCCGTCCACGCGCTGGTCGACGATATCCGCGCCGATGTCCGCCTTGTGCGTGAGACCAAAGCGCAGCTGGCGACGCGACCCGGCCAGGCCCGCGAAGAAGCTGGCGAACGCATCGTCCGCATTGATGATGGCCACGCCGTCGACCGGCAAAGCCTGATACAGCGCGCCCTTGGTTTCGGCCACGCCTTCCACGCTACCCATGCGCTCAAGATGCGCCGGCGCAATGGTGTTGACGAGGCTGATATCGGGCCGCGCGATGGCAGCCAGATAAGCGATGTCGCCCGGCTTGCCGGCGCCCATCTCCAGCACGGCGAACTCGGTGTCCTGCGGCATCGCCAGCAAGGTCAGCGGCAGGCCGAGCTCGTTGTTGTAGTTGCCGGCGTTGACATGGGTACGGCCGTGGCGCGACAGGATGGAGGCGGTCAGCGTCTTCACCGTGGTCTTGCCATTGGAGCCCGTGATGCCGATGACGCGCACATTGCTCTGCGCGCGCATCGCACTGGCCAGATCGCCCAGCGCCAGCGCGGTGTCGTCCACCACCACCTGAGGCAGCGGCGAGTCGACTTTGCGCGTCACCAGCGCAGCGGCAGCGCCGCGAGCCATGGCATCGGCCAGAAAATCATGGCCGTCGACGCGCTCGCCCTTGATCGCGACGAACAGATCGCCTGCCTGCACTTTGCGCGTATCGATGGTCACCCGCATGACGTCCACATCGGCACCGATCAGGTGGCCGCGGGCCCACAGGGCGATGGCGCTCAGACGCATCATGCGCGCACCTCCAGCGCCTGGCGTGCAACCGCCAGGTCGTCAAACGGGCGCTTGCCGTGCGCGCCTTCCTGATAGGTTTCGTGACCCTTGCCGGCGATCAGCACCACGTCGCCGGCCTGCGCCGAAGCCAAGGCCAACTGGATCGCCTGCGCGCGGTCGCGCTGCACCGTGGCCAGGTCGGGCTTGCGCAGGCCGGCCACGATCTGCGCCACGATGACGTCGCCATCTTCGCCGCGCGGGTTGTCGTCGGTCACGATGATGCGGTCGGCCAGGCGCTCGGCGATGGCGCCCATCTGCGGACGCTTGCCCGCATCGCGCTCGCCGCCGCAGCCGAATACGCAGATCAGCTGGCCTTCGCAGTGCGCGCGCAATGCGCTGAGCGCCTGCTCCAGTGCATCCGGCGTGTGGGCGTAGTCAACCACCACCAGCGGCAGCTGCGAAACGCCGCCCAGGCGGTTCATGCGGCCGTTGATCGGTTCCAGCGATTCCACTGCTTCGATCATGCGCTCGAACGATTCGCCGAGCGCACCCAGGCAGGCGATCACTGCAAGCAGGTTGGCGACATTGAAGCGGCCGAGCAGCCGGCTGCGCACGGCATGCGAGCCCCACGGCGTCTGCACGTCGAAGGCCAGGCCTTCGGCCGAGGTGACGATGTTCACCGCGCGCACGTCGGCGTCGGCGTGATTTTCTGCGCTGAGGCGCAGCGCCTGAACACCCTGCGGCAGGCGCTGGGCGAGCGTGCGGCCAAACGCGTCGTCGATATTGATCGCCGCCGCCTGCAGCGAGGGCCATGCGAACAGCTTGGCCTTGGCTTCGCCGTAGGCTTCCATGCTGCCGTGGTAATCGAGATGGTCGCGGGTGAGATTGGTGAACGCGGCGACGTCGAACGCCACCGCGGCCACGCGGCCCTGCTCCAGCGCATGCGAAGACACTTCCATCGCCACGTGCGTCGCGCCGTCATCACGGAACGAAGCAAGCAAGCCCTGGACGTTGATCGCATCCGGCGTGGTGCGCTCGCCTTCGTTGATGCGGCCATGCAGCCCCGCGCCCAGCGTGCCGATGGTGGCGGCGCGATGACCCAGAAATTCCAGCGCCTGCGCGAGCAACTGCACGGTGGAGGTCTTGCCATTGGTGCCGGTGACGCCGATCACGCGCAGCGCTTCGGACGGGCGCCCGAAGAAGCGCGAAGCGATCTCGCCGACCTTTCCGTGCAGGCCATCGACCCACAGCACCGGCACGTCCAGTCCTTCGACATGCGCCGGGGGCGCTTCGGCCAAAACGACACGGGCACCGCGCTCCGCTGCGCCGCGCGCAAACGAGATGCCGTGCTCGCGCGTGCCGCGCAGCGCGAAGAATGCATCGCCCGGACGTACCTGGCGCGAATCCAGCGTGAGTCCTGAAACGACGATATCGCCGACACCAGGGGTCTCGGCGATGCCTTGGAGCAGCTGATCGAGGCGGGCGCTCATGGCGTGGCTCCCTCGATCGGTGCGTCGTCCACTGTTTCAACCGTGGGCTGTTTGTTGCCGGTCAAACCGTTCTGTCCTTGCAACGGCCCGCCGACATACCAGCGGCCGATGTTGTCTGGGGGCACATCCATGAGGCGCAAGGCGCCGTCCATGACTTTGGCGAAGACGGGGCCGGAGACCAGCGCGCCGTAGTAGCTGCCCTTCTTGGGGTTATCGATCACCACCACCGCCGCCATGCGCGGATTGGACGCCGGAACGATGCCGGCGAAGGCGGCGCTGTAGTTGTTCTTGGAGTAGCCGCCGGCGCTCGCCTTGTGCGCCGTGCCGGTCTTGCCCGCGACGCCATAGTTGGGAATCCACGCATACGGCGCGGCGGTGCCGCCCGGCTGCGTCACCGACACCATCATCTGCACCAGCTCGTTGGCGATCTTCTGATCGATGATCTGCTTGGCGTCGTTGTCCGAGCCCTTCACGAAGGTGGGCAGATGCATCACGCCGTTGTCGGCGATGGTGGCGTAGCCGTTGGCCAGCTGCAGCGGCGTCACGTTGAGGCCGTAGCCGTAGGCAAGAATCGCCTTCTCCAGCATGCCCCAGCTCTTGCCCGGCTTGAGATAGCCCGAGGCTTCGCCCGGAAAGCCGCTGTTGGTGCTGTTGCCGAAGCCGAAGGCACGATAGGTGTCGTACATCAGCATGGTGTCGAGCGTCATCGATACCTTGGCGGCGCCGATGTTGCTGGACTTGGCCAGGATGCCGGTGGGCGACAACAAGCCATAGGCGTGCGTGTCGCGGATGTCGTGCGAGATGTAATAGAAGTGGCCGTTGCCGGTGTCGATCATCGGACCGGTCGGCGTGTACTTGCCGCTGGAGAGCGCAGCGGCCATCACGAACGGCTTGATGGTGGAGCCCGGTTCCACCACGTCGGTCATCGCGCGATTGCGGCGGCTGGATGCGTTGCTGCCGCGCAAGGCATTCGGGTTGTAGGTCGGCCAGTTCACCATGGCCAGCACTTCGCCGTTGCGCACGTCGATGATCACCATGGAACCGGAGTCGGCATCCGACTGCTCGATGGTGTTCTTCAATTCGTTATAGGCGAGGAACTGGATGCGACGGTCGATGCTGAGCGTGATGTCGCGACCCGGCTGCGGCGCGCGCACCAGGTCCAGATCCTCCACCACATGACCCTGGCGATCGCGAATGACGCGCTTGCGACCTTCCTTGCCGGCCAGCCAGTCGTCGAACGCCAGCTCGAGGCCTTCCTGGCCGTGATCGTCGATATTGGTGAAACCCAGCACGTGCGCTGTCACCGGACCGGACGGATAGAAGCGGCGGAACTCGCGCCGACCATCCACGCCCGGCACAGCCAGATCGAGCACCACCTGCGCGGCATCCGGCGACATCTGGCGCTTCAGATAGACGAACTCGCGCTCGGAGCGCTGCGCCAGATACTGCTTGAGCGCATCCGGATCCATGCCGATGGCCTTGGCCAGCGCCGGCAGCTTGTCTTCGTTGTCCAGCACTTCGGCCGGATTCGCCCAGATCGAGACCACCGGCGTCGACACCGCGAGCGGCTCGCCGTTGCGATCGAAGATGGTGCCGCGCGATACCGCGATGGGTACTTCGCGCAGGATGCGGGCGTCGGCCTGGTTCTGATAGAAGTCCTTGCGGACCACCTGCATGTCGAACGCGCGCGCTACCAGGCCCAGCGACGCGGCAGCCAGCACGCAGCTCACCACCAGCATGCGGCGGCGGGCGCTGGGCGCCACACCGTTGCGGCGCGAAGAGGATGAGGATGTGCGCTGGCGCGGCTTCATCGACGCACCAGCTGGATGTCTTGCGGCTTGGGATTGAGCATGCCCAGCGCCTGGCGGGCCTCGTCGTCGACGCGACGCGGCTCGGCCCAGGTGGCCTGCTCCAGTTCCAGCTTGCCGTATTCGATATTGAGGTCGTCGCGCTGGTTCTGCAGGCGGGTCAGCTCGACGAACAACACGCGGCTCTCATGGCGCGTCCACACCACGGCAATGGCGCTGGAAAGCACCGCCGCGATCAGGATGAACATGAAGAGGCCGCCGAGTACCTTCATGCGAGCTTCTCCGCCACGCGCAGCACCGCCGACCGGGCGCGCGGATTGACGGACAGCTCGGCATCGGAAGGAAACTGGGCCTTGCCCACCGCCGCCAGGCGAGCAGGCGCAGCCGCTACCGGCGGACCACGGCGGCTGCCTTGCACGCGACCGGAGTGGTCGCGGATAAACAGCTTCACCGCGCGATCTTCCAGCGAGTGGAAGCTGATGATGGACAAGCGACCACCGACCGTGAGCAGCTCGAGCGCCGCGTTGAGGCCATGCTCCAGCGCGTCCAGTTCGCCGTTCACATGGATGCGCAGCGCCTGGAAGCTGCGCGTGGCCGGATGCTTGCCCGGCTCACGGCGGCCGATCAGGCGCTCGATCAGCGAGGCCAGTTGGCCGGTGCGGGTGATCGGGTTTTCCACGCGGTCTTCGACGATGGCGCGGGCGATCTTGCGGCTGAAGCGCTCGTCGCCGTAGTTCCACAGCACGTCGGCGATCTCTTTTTCCGAAGCGTGCGCCAGGAAGTCCGCGGCGCTTTCGCCCTGCGTGGTGTCCATGCGCATGTCCAGCGGCGCGTCAGCCATGAAGCTGAAGCCGCGCGCGGCCTCGTCGAGCTGGGGCGAAGACACGCCGAGGTCGAGCAGGATGCCGTCGAGGCCGCCGGCGGTTTCGTCCCACTCAGCCATGCTGGAAAAATTGGCGTGGCGAATCGACACGCGCGGGTCGCTGGCGAATTCGGCCTGCGCGGTGGCAATGGCCTGCGGATCGCGATCCATCAGCATCAGCCGACCGTCAGGACCCAGGCGTGACAGCACCGCGCGAGCGTGACCGCCGCGTCCAAAGGTGCCATCGAGATAACGCCCGCCAGCCTGCACGGCGAGTCCCTCCACTGCTTCACCCAGCATCACCGGGATGTGCACTAACTGCTCGGCCATGCCGCCGCACTCCCGCTCCCGTCCCGTTCCATCTGCCGCGCTGCCACCGTTGCCGGTTACAGCTGCAGCTCCGCCATCTCGTTGGTGATCTCGTCTTCGCCGATGGTCTGGCGGATCTTGGCCAGGTGAGCCTGCTCGCTCCAAAGCTCGAACTTGTTGCCCATGCCCAGCAGAACCGCTTTCTTCTCGATGCCCGTAGTCGCCCGCTGGCTCGCCGGCAGCAGGATGCGTACAGCCGAATCGGGCTCGACGACCGCCGCGGCACCGACCAGCTTCATCTGCATGTCGCGATGAGCCGCCTTGACCTTGGGAAGCGCGTTGACCTGGTCGCGCACCTTTTCCCACTCCGCGTACGGGAACAGCCACAGGCAGCCCGACTCGAAGGGGTTGTAGGTGATCACCAGACGATTGGCGCAGGCGTCGGCCACCAACTCGCGATACGCGGTCGGTATGGCCAGCCGGCCTTTGTCGTCAACAGTGATGGCGGTTTCGCCCTGGAACACGGCCAATAGACTCCACGAATTCCCACGATTTCACACAGGAACCCACGATAGTCTCGCCCCCTGAGACTGTCAAGGAAATTTTTCTTGTGAATCAATGAGAAAGGCAATGATCTGGCAGTAATTCCAGCCCTTTCTGAGGAAACACTCGAAGGTGTTTGAAAGGTTAGGTTTTTTTACTTTTCAACCATGCCATCCGTCACGCCCGGCGAGGCTTTTCAGGCGATCGGATATGAATCGCCGTTCATGGCCCGCCGCACGGCCGCCACCACCCCGCCGATGACGGCGAGAGAGGTGACGACCGGTCGTGAAGGAGGTGGAGTCGGCCTGTAAGCCGGGTTCTGTACGCCTTGCGGCGCGACAGTCATTCCTCTCGGCCTGGCGTCACCGCCAGGCTCCAGCAACCTACCCGGGAACAACGCGGGCCGCGTTATCGTTCCCCTATTTGGTCTTGCTCCGAGTGGGGTTTACCGTGCCACGCGACGTTAGCCCCGCGTGCGGTGCGCTCTTACCGCACCCTTTCACCCTTACCACGCGCACCCGAAGATGCCGTTCGGCGGTCTGCTCTCTGTTGCACTGGCCGTCAGCTCACGCTGCCCAGGAGTTACCTGGCACTCTGCCCTGTGGAGCCCGGACTTTCCTCGATGCGCTTGCGCGCGACGCGACTGTCCGGCCGACTCCGCTGCGGATTCTAGTGGATTTATGTCTCGCCAACCCGCGAGGCGCTGAAAAAGATCTGTAGGAGCGCACTTGTGCGCGACCGCGGAGCGCTGATGTGCCGCGGTCGCGCACAAGTGCGCTCCTACACAAACAGCGGTTTTAGCCTTCGTAGAGGAGTTTGCGCGGCGCGCCGGTAATCGCGGCCGCGAGCTTGGCGGCTTTTGCCGGGGGCAGCTCTTCGCGCAGGAGGGCAAACACACGGCGGCCTTCCGCTTCGCGTGCATCGGTCTCTTCGCCGCGACCCGCCACCAGAATGACGATCTCGCCGCGCTGCTGGTTCGGATCGCTGGCCACGCGCGCAGCCAGTTCGCCCAGCGGTTCGCCGATCACGGTCTCGAACAACTTGGTCAGTTCGCGCGCGAGCACGCCTTCCCTCGTCTCACCAAAGATGTCGCGCATGTCGGCAAGACTCTCGGCCACGCGGTGCGACGACTCATAGAAGATGAGCGTGCGACTGTCGCCCGCAAGTTCCTGCAAACGCGTGCGACGCGCGGCGGCCTTGGGTGGAAGAAAGCCCTCGAACACGAAACGATCGCTGGGCAGCCCTGCCACGGAAAGCCCGGCAATCGCCGCACATGCACCCGGCACCGGCACGCAACGAATGCCGGCCGCGCGCGCCGCGCGCACCAGGCGAAAGCCCGGATCGCTGATCAGCGGCGTGCCCGCATCGGAGATGAGCGCCACCGATTCGCCACCCTGCAGCCGGCGCACGATGGCCTCGACCACGTCGCGCTCGTTGTGCTCGTGCAGCGCCACCAATGGCGTGCCGATGTTGTAGTGCATCAGCAAGGGCCGGCTGTGCCGGGTGTCCTCGGCCGCAATCACCGCCACCGATTGCAGCGTCTCGATGGCACGCGCGGAAAAGTCATCGCGATGACCAATCGGCGTGGCGACCACCCATAGCAGACCTGGCTGAATCTGTGACATCTTGCTGTTTCCTATGCATCGGGGCGGCAACCCAATGGGCTATCATCGCCCATCCGCCGACCATGTCGTCAAAAAGCTCGAAGGGATTTGGCCATGCGCTTGACCCGCGCCGCAGGCGTTGCCCTGCTGATTTCACTGGCACTGAGCGGCTGCGTGCCGCCGGCCGCGCAACGATCGCCGGCCGAAATCGCCGCCAGCCAGCAAGCCGACGCGCTGGTGCAACAGGGCAAGTTCGACGAGGCCGCCCAGGCCTATCTGGCGCTTGCCCAGACCGGCGGCAACCGCGACCACTATCAACTGCTCGCCGCCGAAGCCTATCGACAGGAAGGCCAGCTCGATCGCGCCGCGCCGCTGCTCGATGGCATCCGTCGCCAGCGACTGAGCGGCGACGAGCCTTCGCGACTGGATCTGCTGCAGGCCGAAATGGCGCTGAAGCAGCACAACGCGCCGCGCGCACTGCAATTGACCACCCAACCCAATATCAGCGTGCCACCGGCACTGCAGCTGCGTCTGCTTGAGCTGCGCTCGCAAGCCATGCAGCAGACCGGCGATCTCTGGGGCGCGGCCCGCACGCGCGTGGAAATGGACGGCCAATTGAGCGGCCTCGACCAGGCGCAGAACCGCAAGCAGGTCGTCGCCCTGCTCACCCAGCTGGGTGTCGATCCCTTGAAGCAGCGCGCTGCGGCGATGCAGCCCAGCGACCGCATGCTGCCGTGGGTCAACGAAGCGCTGACCCAGCTTGGCGTCGCCGTGGCGCATCCCGCGCCCGCGCTGGAACAGGAAGTGGGCACGCTGATGCCGGGCGAAGGCGCCAACGTGCGCGAAGGCTTCAAGATGCCTGCGCATGTCGCTTTGCTGTTGCCGACCAGCGGCAATCTCGCTGCCGCAGGCACCGCCATCCGCGAAGGTTTCTTCGCCGCCTATGCCGATTCCGCGCACAACCACATGCCGCGCCCACCGGTGAAGGTCTACGACAGCGCAGGCACGTCGGCAGGCGCCATCAAGGCGTACCAGCAAGCCGTCGCCGATGGCGCGCAACTGATCATCGGGCCGCTGACGCGCGGCGAGGTGTCGGCGCTGTTCGGCCTGCCCCAACTGCCGGTGCCGCTGCTCGCACTCAACCATCCTGACGACAAGAGCCTGCCCGCCAGCGGCGTGAGCGAATTCGGCCTGCTGCCGGAAACCGAAGGCGCCCAGGCGGCTGACCACATGGCCGACAACGGCATCGTCAATGCCTTCGTCATCGTCAGCAACGACGACTTCGCGCAACGCGCGTCCAAGTCGTTCAAGGCGGAACTCGAAGCGCGCGGAGGCAAGGTCGCCGGCGTAGGCAACCTGCCCGGCAGCGGCGTCAACTTCGCCTCGACCATTTCGGGCCTGGGCATGCCGACCGACAGCGGCGACGCCAGCGCCAACAAGGACACTGGCATCTTCATCAGCATGCGTCCGCAGCAGGCGCGACTGTTGCTGCCGCAGCTCAAGCTGGCCAAGATCAATCTGCAGGCGTACGGCACCTCGCACATCTATGCCGGCGTCGATGATGCAAGCGCCAACCGCGATCTCGAAGGCGTCGAATTCTGCGACTCGCCATGGCTGTTCGACGTGCAACCGGGCCTGCCCAATCACGGCGATATCGCTGGGCAGCTGCCCGCGGCACGGGGCACCTCCGCGCGCCTGTTTGCCTTCGGCATGGACGCCTGGAACCTCGCACCCTATGTCGACTGGCTGCGCGCCCATCCTGGCAGCTATCTGCCGGGCGCCAGCGGGCAGCTGACCTCCGACCAGTTCGGCCGCGTCCGTCGCGTGCTGGTATGGGCCAAGTTCCAGGATGGCCTCGCCCGCCCGCTCAATGGCAGCCTGCAGATGGATAGCGCACCGGCCATGGCGCCGCCGACCGACGCCACCACGCCGCAGGCGCTCCAGCCCGAGCAGTCCACCACCCGTTAAAACGCGCACGCCTTGATGCGCGCTGCCGGCGCCGCTTTCGAACAACGCGCCTGCGCCGAACTGCAGCGCGCCGGCCTCAAGCTGCTGGCGCGCAACTACACCACGCGCTACGGCGAGCTGGACCTGGTGATGCTCGATGGCGGCACCGTGGTGTTCGTGGAGGTGCGCCATCGCCTCACCAGCGGCTGCGGCAGCGCGGCGGCCTCGGTCAACGCCAGCAAGCAGGGCAAACTCATCCGCACTGCCGAGCTGTGGCTGGCCGATCATCCACAACACGCCCATCGGGCATGCCGGTTCGATGTGGTGGGTTATGACGGGCCGGTCGATCGTGTCGACATGCGCTGGTGGCGCGGCGCCTTCGAGGCCGGCTAGGTTGCTGCACCGTCGTCGACGGTTTGCACATATCTGGCGGCGCACACTGCTGGCAACGGTCGCCATCCGGTGACGCCAGGGCGCGGGGGCATCATGGTTCGCATGCTGATCGGTATCGGCAAATGGACGGCCATCATCATCCTGGTCTTCCTCGTTTCCCTGTTGGCCATCCGTGCGTGGGATTCACAGCAAGGCGACCCGCTCGCGCCCTGGCAGACCTTCGTTCCCGATGAACTTTCACCCTCGCAGATCGATGCCACCGACTGGGCCGGCTATCTGGCCGCCGAGCAAAAAGCATTCGCCCAAGTGAAGGCGGAAGTCACCGACAAGCTGGACCCTGCGCAGCGTGTCGTGGTGAATCGATACTTTGACGGCGCCCCGATGTATCCGGGGCATTTCGCGCACGACTGGAATCGCTCGTACGTGCTGGAGCCCACCGGCACGCCGGTAGGCGCGGTGGTGCTTATCCATGGCCTGAGCGATTCACCCTATAGCCTGCGCGATGTCGCGCAGCTATACCGCGCCCATGGCTTCGTGGCGATCGGCTTGCGCGTGCCAGGCCATGGCACGGTGCCGGCAGCACTGACCACGGCGGACTGGCCCCAGTGGCTGGCGGCGACACGCCTGGCCATGCGCGAAGCGCGGCGCCGCGTGGGACCTAACCTGCCCATCCATATCGTGGGTTATTCCAACGGGGGCGCGCTCGCGGTGAAGTACACGCTGGATGCGTGCGAACACACCGAGCTGCCCATGCCGACGCGGCTCGTGCTGCTCTCGCCGATGATCGGGGTCACCAGCTTTGCGCGGTTCGCCGGGCTGGCAGGCTTGCCGGCGCTGTTGCCGCGTTTTGCCAAGGCCGCGTGGCTGGATCTGCTGCCCGAGTACAACCCGTTCAAGTACAACTCGTTCCCGGTGAACGCGGCGCGTCAGTCCTATCTGCTGACTGACGCCATCCGTAGCCAGATGCTGCGCATGGCACGCGATCGCCAGCTTGGCCGCTTGCCGCCTATACTCAGTTTCCAATCGGTGGTGGACGATACGGTGAGTGCTTCGGCCGTGATGCATACGCTCTACGCGCATGTGCCCGCCAACGGCAGCGAAGTCGTGTTGTTCGACGTGAACCGCAATCAACGCTTCGACACATTGCTCAAACCGAGCGCGCTCACTGCGATCAATCGCATGCTTCCATCGGGGCCACAGGCCTATCGCAGTACGGTCATCGCCAACGCGGCAGTGAATGACGACCATACCGTGACACGCACGACGGAGCCCGGCCAGAGCGCGGCCAGCACGGCGCCGCTGTCCATCCCGTACCCGGACACGATCTTTTCGCTGTCGCATATCGCGCTGCCCTTTCCGCCCAGCGATCCGCTGTACGGAACCGCGCCCGACCTGTCCGAAAACTTCGGCATTCGACTAGGCACCCAGGCGCCTCGTGGCGAACGAGGCACGCTGATCCTCAATTTCGATGCAGCGCTGCGCATCAGCTCCAACCCGTTCTACCCCTATGTGCGCGACCGGATCGAGGCGCTGCTTCCGACCGCCACCGCGCAGCCAACGGCGAAGCTTGCCGAACCCGCGCATTGACCGACGCATCAGGCGCAACCGGCAGCGGAGAGTGGGATACTCCCGGCATGAAGCTTCCCGATGCCCTGCTCGATACGCTACGCGCGCATTTTCCAGGCGAGTCCATGGCCACCGGTATGGCCGAACGACTTGCCTACGCCTATGACAATTCGCGGCGCAACGCACTGCCCGATGCCGTGGTGTTTCCCACCACCCACGAACAGACCGAGGCACTGATACGCGCGTGCCGCGAACATCGCGTGCCGGTGATCGGGCGAGGTCGCGGCACCAATACCACCGGTGCGACGGTTCCCATCGAGGGCGGCGTGGTGGTGAGCTTTGAGCGGATGAATCGCATCCTGCGCATCGACCCGGACAATCGACTCGCCGTGGTCGAGCCGGGCGTGCTCAATGGTGACCTGCAACAGGCCTTGAAGCCGCACGGGTTCTTCTGGCCGCCCGACCCTTCGTCGTCGCCCTGGTGCAGCATTGGCGGCAACCTCGCCTGCAACTCCGCCGGCCCGCGCACGGTGAAATACGGCAGCCCGCGCGAAAACACGCTTGGCTTGCGCGCGGTGGCCGGCACCGGTGAAGGTTTCCGCTGCGGCACCTATACGAGCAAGGGTGCGACGGGTTACGACCTGACGCGCCTGCTGATCGGCTCCGAGGGCACGCTGGCGCTGATCACCCAAGCCACGCTCAAGCTCACGCCCAAGCCCTCGGCGCTGCGCACCATTCGCGCCACCTATCGCGATGTCTCGGCAGCCGCTCGCGCGGTGGCACGGATCATGGCCCAACCGGTCACGCCCTGCGCGCTGGAATTCATCGACGACGTGGCGTTGAAACTCGCTCGCGCCTACGGCGGCGACACCGTGCCGCTGGCCGCCGCGATGCTGATGATTGAAGTGGACGGCGAACCGGAGACCTTGCCGAGCGCCGTGGACGCAGTCTCCCGCGCCGCCCGCGGCGATGGGCTGGAAGATCTGCGCGTGGCCGAAACCGCCGAGGAAACGCAGGCGCTGTGGTCGGCCCGCAAGGCGCTCTCCCCCGCTCAACGCACCATTTCGCCCAACAAGATCAACGAGGATGTAGTGGTTCCCGTGAGCCATCTGCCTGAGCTGGTCGATGGCATCAAACAACTGGCGAAGAAACACGACGTGCTGATCGTGAGCTTCGGCCATGCGGGCAACGGCAATCTGCACGTGAATTTGTTGCCACGGGACGAGGCGGAGCGCGAACGTGCGCATGCCTGTCTTGCCGAGGTGTTCGCGTTGGTGATTTCGCTGGAAGGCACGCTGTCAGGCGAGCACGGGATCGGCCTGGTGAAGAAGCAATTCATGCCGCTCGCGCTGGAGCCGTCGACATTGCAGCTTATGCGCAACGTGAAGGCTGCCTTCGATCCCGAGGGCATCCTCAATCCGGGCAAATTGCTGCCCTGACTTGCGTCGACGAGGTATCACCTCTGCAGGAGCGCACTTGTGCGCGACAAACCTTCACTGAGCGGAAACGGGTGACGCTGCGGTCGCGCACAAGCTGCGCTCCTACAAGGGTCAGGCCATGTGTTCCGGCGAAGTCTCACCCCTGTGGGAGCGCACCCTGTGCGCGACAAACCAACGGAGCGGCAGCCTGACAGGGGACGGTCGCGCACAGGGTGCGCTCCCACAAGGTGAGGCGCAGGTTTTCGGTCACGCTTTGCGCGCAAAGATCAGGTGCAAACCGAACGCCACGAACACTGCGCCCGCAAACCCATCGATCCAGCGCGACAGCCTGAGGTAGCCGCGACGCATGGCCGGCAAGGCGAACACGCCTGCCACCAGGGTGAACCACACGAACGTCTCGACGACGACCAGGGTCCACAAACCCCAGCGCGTGGCAGCGTCGACGCGGTCGCCGAGAAACGCGGAGAACACGCTGCCGAAATAGATCACCACCTTGGGATTGGAGAGGTTGGTGAGCAGTCCCGCGCGCAAAGTGGTCCAGTCACTCTGCTGCAGTACGGCGTGCGGCTCGCTCGCGGCTACCGGCGCCTTGATCGCGCCGCGCAGCATCTTGATGCCCATCCAGGCCAGGTAGAGGCCGCCGGCAATGGAGATCAGCCGCTCCAGCCAGGCCAGCCGCTGCAGCAGCAATTGCAGGCCCGCCAGGGCCAGGGCGGACCAAACGACCACGCCCAGGGTGATGCCCAGCACGCCGAACATCGCCTGGCGCCGCGTGCGGCTCACCGCGGTCTGCGACACAAAGAAAAAGTCCGGACCAGGGCTCAGCAAAGCCACCAGATGTACCAGGGCAATGGTCAGGAACAGGCTCACGGGCGTCTCCTTGGGGAATGGGGCCGGTTTCTTCGTGGCGGCGCAGCTTGTCGCCACCGCGGTGGTCCTCTAGTCTGCCCGTTTTGGCACGGCCTTGGGACGTCCCAAGCCCTCTGCAGGGGATCAGCGGCTCGTCCACACAGGTCCGGCTCGCGCCAGCCCTGGAGGGATGGGCGCGCCGCCCCTCACCCGTCACCACTACCCACACAGACATACGCTGATGAATCTGCGACTGCGCCTGATCGCCATGAACTTCCTGCAATTTTTTGTGTGGGGATCGTGGCTGCTTACCATTGGCGCGTACTGGTTCCAGACCAAGCAGTGGTCGGGCGCGCAGTTCGGCGCGATCTTCTCGACCATGGGCATCGCCTCGCTGTTCATGCCGTCCATCGCGGGCGTGATCGCTGACAAGTACATCAATGCGGACAAGCTCTACGGCATCTTCCACATCTGCGGCGCCGGCGTGCTGTTCTGCGTGCCGATGGTGCAGTCGCCCGGCCTGATGTTCTGGGTGATGCTGATCAACATGATGTTCTACATGCCGACCATCGCGCTCTCCGTGGCGGTGGCATTCAACGCGCTCAAGAGCGACGGCAAGGACATCGTGCGCGATTTCCCGCCGATCCGCGTGTGGGGCACGGTGGGTTTCATTGCCGCGCTGTGGACGGTGAGCCTGCTGCACCTGGAAACCTCCTCGGGCCAGTTCTACGTGGCCTCGGGCGCGTCGCTGCTGCTGGGCCTTTACGCTTTCACGCTGCCGCCCTGCCCGCCGCGCTTCCAGCGCAGGGACAACCAGTCGTGGCTGGACACGTTCGGCCTCACCTCGTTCAAGCTGTTTCGCGACGCGCGCATGGCGGTGTTCTTCACCTTCTCCATGCTGCTGGGCGCGGCCCTGCAGCTGACCAATGCCTATGGCGATACCTTCCTGCACGACTTCGCCAAGATGGATGCGTACAAGGATCTGGTGGCGGTGCGTTACCCCGCCATCATCATGTCCATCTCGCAGATTTCCGAAACGCTGTTCATCCTGGCCATTCCCTTCTTCCTGCGCCGCTTCGGCATCAAGACGGTGATGCTGATCAGCATGCTGGCGTGGACGCTGCGCTTTGGCCTGTTCGCTTATGGCAATCCGGGCTCGGGCCTGTGGATGATCGTGATGTCGTGCATCGTGTACGGCATGGCGTTCGACTTCTTCAACATATCCGGCCAGTTGTTCGTGGAAGGCCAGAGCGACCCGTCCATCCGCGCCAGCGCGCAGGGCCTGTTCATGCTGATGACCAATGGCGTCGGCGCGGTGCTGGGCAGCTCGATCAGCGGCCTGGTGATCGAGGCGTTCTTCACCTATCCGGACCAGAGCAAGGACTGGCACGGCATCTGGATCACCTTCGCCAGCTATTCGTTGATCGTGGCGGTGTTGTTCATGATAACCGGTTGTTGCGATGGCACTCGGACGCCCGTCGCGCACAGGGTGCGCTCCCACAAAAGCGCGGGATTTTCTGGCCGGGTACAATAGGCGGATGCAGATCGGCCCCTACCGCATCGACCCGCCCGTGGTGCTTGCTCCCATGGCCGGCGTCACCGACAAGCCTTTCCGCCTGCTGTGCAAACGGCTGGGCGCGGGTCTGGCCGTGTCGGAGATGACCAACGCCGATCCCCGCCTGTGGCGTACGCGCAAGTCGCTGCAGCGCATGGACCACGAGGGCGAACCCGAACCGGTGAGCGTGCAGATCGCCGGCTACGATCCGGCGATGCTGGCCGAAGCGGCGCGCTATAACGCCGACAACGGCGCCCAGATCATCGACATCAACATGGGCTGCCCGGCCAAGAAGGTCTGCAACGTGTGGTCGGGCTCGGCGCTGCTGCAGGACGAGCCGCTGGTGGCGCGCATCGTGAAGGCCGTGGTCGACGCCGTGGACGTACCGGTGACGTTGAAAATCCGCACCGGTTGGGATCGCCAGAACAAGAACGCGCTGACGATTGCGAAGATCGCCGAGGACGCCGGCATCGCCGCGCTCGCCGTGCATGGCCGCACGCGTGCCGACAAGTACGAAGGCGACGCCGAGTACGAGACCATCGCCGCCGTCAAGGCGAGTGTGCGCATTCCGGTGTTCGCCAATGGCGATGTGGTAACGCCGCAACAGGCCAGGCATGTGCTCGATGTCACCGGCGCCGACGCCGTGATGGTGGGGCGCGGCGCACAGGGCCGGCCGTGGATCTTCCGCGAGATCAGCCACTACCTCAGCACCGGTGAAACCCTGGCGGAGCCCACGCCCGCCGAGGTGTGCGACATCCTCGTCCATCACCTGGAACACCTCTACGCGTTCTACGGCGAAATGCAGGGCGTGCGCATCGCGCGCAAGCACCTGGGCTGGTACGCGAAGGATCGTGCGGAAAACGCCGCGTTTCGCCATGTGGTGAACCAGGCAGAAAACGCGCTGGATCAGTTGCGCCTCACGCGCGAATATTTCGACGGTTTGCAGGAAGGCACGCGCCTGGCGGCCTGAGTTCGCCGCAAGCCTTTGCGTGATGCTTCAAGGCATGATGGACAAGTCCCACCACCATCGCCCTCCATGACACTCCCGCTGTCCAACAGGTCCTCGTCCACCTGGCTGTTGCGCCAGTGTCTCCTGCTTGTCGTCGTCGTGCTCTTGAGTGGCTGCGAGGCGACCCTGTTCGCCGGCCTCAACGCCACCGACCAGCATCGCGCCATCACGCCGCGTAGCGACATCGTCTTCGACAGCGAGCATGGCTTGGCCTTGGACGTGTATGCACCGGCGCAAGCCAGCCATGCGCCTGTCGTGGTGTTTTTCTATGGCGGCACATGGGTACGCGGCGAGCGTGCCTGGTACCGCTTCGTGGGCACGGCGCTGGCGGCGCATGGCGTGATCACGGTGATTCCCGACTACCGCAAATATCCACAGGTGACTCTCGAGGGCTTCATGCAGGATGCCGCAAGCGCCGTCGCCTGGGCGCACGCGCACGCAACGGAGATCGGCGGTTCGCCGGACGATGTCTTCGTGATGGGCCACTCCGCCGGTGGCCAGATTGCCGCACTGCTGGCCACGGATCCGCACTGGCTGGCGGCGCACGACATGAAGCCTGCCGATCTTGCGGGATTCATCGGTCTGGCCGGTTGCTACGATTTCGTACCCGTGCCGCAGGACGACGCCATCATGCTCGGTGTGTTCGGCGGCACGCCGGAACAGCAGCGCCGGGGGCAACCGGTGTCGTACGTGCGCGGCGAGGAGCCACCCATGCTGTTGCTGCAAGGCACCGACGACGACGAAGTGGAACCGTCAAACGCCATCTCGCTGTACCGCGCCAGCCAGGCCACGCACGGCGACAGCACGTTGCGAACCTACCCCGGCGTAGGCCACGAAGCGCTGCTGTTTGCACTGTCGCGACCGCTGCGTGATGGTGCGCCAACGCTGGTCGACACGCTGACGTTCATCCAGTCCCATCCTCAGGCGAAGCCGCCGGGCGCGTCGCACTGACCGCGGCGCGACACCTTCTCTCGACAGGCGCCGGCGTAGAGTAATCGGCCTGCACTCCTCAGCGAGGGGATAGGCCTTGAACAGCATCGTCACCGGTGAGTTCCCCTATATCCACGGCTTTTCGTCCGAGGAGCAGTCGCGGCTGACGCGCCAGGCGCGCATGTTCGAAAATATCCTGTTCAGCCGCATCGATTTCAGCGAAGCCAAACAGCTGCTGGAAGTGGGCTGCGGCGTGGGCGCGCAGACGGAAATCCTGCTGCGGCGCTTTCCGCACCTGGAACTGACCGGCGTGGATCGCTCCGAGGCGCAGTTGGCAGCGGCCGAGCGCAATCTTGCGCAGTCGGCATGGTGCACGTCGCGCTATACGCTGCAGCAGGCCGATGCCACCGACCTGCCGTTCCCGGATCGCAGCTTCGACGCTGCCTATCTGTGCTGGGTACTGGAACACATGCCCAGCCCTGCGCGCGTGCTCAGCGAAGTCCGCCGCGTGCTGAGCCCGGGCGCGGTGGTCTACGTGACCGAGGTGCTCAACTCGTCGTTCTTCCTCGATCCGTACTCGCCGCACCTGCTGCGTTACTGGATGGCCTTCAACGACTACCAGTACGACAACGGCGGCGATCCGTTCATTGGCGCGAAGCTCGGCAATCTGCTGCTGGCGGGCGGCTATCGCGACGTGCAGACCGAGGTGAAGAGCTTCCACCTCGACAACCGCCAGCCCGGCAAACGCAAACAGATGATCGAATTCTGGCAAGAAGTGCTGTTGTCGGCAGCCGACCAGCTGGTGGCTGCCGACAAGATCGACACCGCCACGGTCGAAGGCATGCGCGGCGAATTGCAGGCCGTGCGCAACGATCCGAACGCGGTGTTTTTCTTCGCCTTCGTGCAGGCGCGGGCGCTGGTCTACTGAGAGGAACGCATCACCCGGCGAGCTTCGACGACTGCAGCTCCTCGGTGTAACGCGACGAGCGCACACCCTTGCTGTCGTAGTACTCCTCGACGGACTTCACGAAGCGCTTCTGCTCGGGCACATACCAGAACGCCTTGTACAGGCGACCGCTCGCCGTGTGCGGATGGGTGACCTGGCTCTGCGAAACGCTCACCGCGCCGTCCGCATCCACATGACCGCGCGCATCGCTGGATACGGAAGGCGCCACGACGGCGCTCCACTGACCCTGCGCCTCGATCTTCAGTGCCTTGAACGCGCCGGCCGGTACCTGCACGTCTTCCCAGCCGACGACGGTGTATTCGCTCCCGAAGGTTTCGCTGGTGTGCTGGCGGTTCGGATTGGCTTCGGTGTACTCCACGCGCCACTTCTTGCCTTGCGTGAGCGGGAACGCCAATGGCCGGTTCACCACTTGCTGCTTGCCATTCACATCGCGCGAACGGCTCCAGTCGAGGCCAACCAGATGCTCGACGGCTGGCTGGCTGGAGCCGTCCTGCTTGTTGGCGACCAGCACGCTGTCGCCTTCGATTCGCTCGACGGTGACGGTTTCATTCTTGCGCGACCACCCTTGCGGGCCCGACTCCACCGTATCGACGTAAACCCAGCTGTCGCCCGCCTTCAATGCCGGCGCCTGCACCGACTGCGCGCACACCGTGCCGCACAGCAATCCCGCTGCCAAAAACCACCACCGTCCAATCATGACGCCTCCCCTGTTGGTTGCTGGCGCAGGCTAGCCGAACACCAAAGCAGGTTCATGCGACAGGGACGCAGGAAGCTGTGCGCAGGCAGCGCACAGCGAGGGAAATCAGGCGCCAGGTTTCACCACGAAGCCATACGCCGCCAACACCGGCTTCAGCGTGGCAATCCACAAGGCATAACCGGCCGGCAGCATATGCAGGCCATCCGGGCGGAACAGCTCGGCGCGCGGCTTGCCTTGCGCGTCCAGCATCACCGGGGCGATGTCCACGAAGCGCACGTTCTTCTGGGTGGCCGCCCAATCGCGGATTTCGTTATTGGCCGCCTTCATGCTCGGCCAAAGCGCGAGGCGCGCGATGCTGGGCTTGATCGAGATATAGACGATCGGCACGCCGGGCACGCCTTCGCGCGCACGCGCGACGAACTGCTGGAACGAGGCGAGCACCTGGTCGGGCGTCGCGCCATCGTTGATGTCGTTGTCGCCGGCGTACATCACGATCAAGTTGGGCTTATAGGGCCACACGATGCGGTCGGCGTAATAAGTCGAATCGGGCAGCGCCGAACCGCCAAAGCCGCGGTTGATCACCGGAATGCCGGGAAAATCCTGCCCCAGCGACTTCCAGAACTGGATGGAGGAGCTGCCGATGAACAGCACGCCATGCTGGGCAGGCGGATGCTCGTGATCAGCGGCAACGAAGGCAGCGATATCCGGCTGCCAGTGCGAGGGCGGCGCGCTGTCCGCGTGCGTGATGGCCGAAGCCAGCAGAGAAATCAGGCCGAACGCCAGCCAGCTCAATCGCTTCATTCGCTCGCTCCTACATCAGGTGGGGAGCGTTCGATTATGGATGTCTCGACAGGTATGTCCAACTTGCTCAGATGAACGGGGCGACCCATGGGCACCTCCGGTCACCGCCAGCCCGCCACTTGTCCCAGCAAGGGCGCTATTGGTCACTCCACGCTTGTCCTGCATGCTCGCCGGGGCACAGTGACGACATCTCATGCCGCCGGAGTCCACCATGCATCGCCGCGATCTGCTGAAGGCTGCGCTCGCCCTGCCCTTGCTGCCCTGGGCGCTGTCGCCCTCGGTCGCCACGGCGCGCGAGGCGCTCAAGGGCATCACCCATCTGCGCGCGCGGGTACGTCCCGGCGATCCGGGCTGGCCCAGCGAGGCTCAATGGGAGCAGCTCAGGCGCGCCGTCGGCGGTCGCCTGCAACGGCTGCAGTCGCCGTTCGAGCACTGCGACGGCGGCAATGCCGCCTGCCAGGAGGCGCTGAAGCAGGTCAGGAATCCGTATTTCCTCGGCGACACGCCCTCGCTGACCCAGACCAGCGGCTGGGTGGACGCCTGGACCTCGCGTCCCAGCGTTTACGCCGTGGCCGCCGAGCAGACCAGCGATGTCGTGGCGGCGGTGAACTTCGCCCGCGAACATCACCTGCGACTGGTGGTGAAGGGCGGCGGCCACAGCTACCAGGGCACCTCGGACGCGCCCGACTCCCTGCTGATCTGGACGCGCCACATGAACCAAATCGCCCTGCATGACGCGTTCGTGCCCCAGGGCTGTGCCGATACGCAGGCGCCACGTTCCGCGGTGACAGTCGAAGCGGGCGCCATGTGGGTCGATGCATACACGGCGGTCACCACCCAGGGCGGGCGCTATGTGCAAGGCGGCGGCTGCATGACGGTAGGCGTGGCAGGCCTGGTGCAGAGCGGTGGCTTCGGCAGTTTCTCCAAGCGCTTTGGCACGGCCAGCGGCAATTTGTTGGAGGCCGAAGTGGTCACGGCGGACGGCAAGGTCCACGTGGTCAACGCCTGCCGCGAGCCGGAACTGTTCTGGGCCATCAAGGGCGGTGGCGGCGGCAGCATTGGCGTGGTGACCAGGCTGACCCTGCTCACGCACGAGCTGCCGGACACCTTTGGCGCGGTCTTCGGCGCCATCGAAGCCGATTCCGACCAGGCGTTCCGCGCGTTGATCGGGCAAACCATGCGCTTCTACCGTGATGCCTTGTTCAATCCGCACTGGGGCGAGCAGCTGAAGTTCCACGGCGGCAACATGCTGCACCTTTCGATGGTGTTCCAGGGCCTGAGTCAGCAGGAGGCCGAACAGGTGTGGGCGCCGTTCTTTGCATGGATCAGGGCGCGCCCGGCGTATCGCTTCAAGGAGGAAGCCCACGTCATCGCCCTGCCCGCGCGGCATTTCTGGGACGCGGAATTCTTCCGCCAGCACGCGCCGCAATTGATCGTGTCCGACAGCCGCCCCGACGCACCGCGCGATCACGTGCTATGGGCCGGCGACGAAGGACAGGTCGGCCAGTTCATCCACGGCTATCGCTCGGGGTGGCTGCCGCAGTCGCTGCTGGAGGAGCGTCAACTCGATGCGCTCGCCGACGCCATGTTCGAGGCAACGCGCCACTGGGGCTATTCGCTGCACTTCAACAAGGGCCTGGCCGGCGGCCCCACGGATGCCATCGCACGTTCGCGCGACACCGCCATGAACCCGGGCGCGATGGACGCCTTTGCGCTCGCCATCACCGGCAGCGAGAGCGAGCCGGCCTTCCCCGGCATGCCGGGCGCCACGCCCGACCTCGACAAGGCCCGGCGCGAGGCGGCCCGGATCGACCTGTCGATGAATGCCCTGCTCAAGGTCGCGCCGGGCGCCGGCTCCTACGTCTCGGAGAGCAACTACTTCGAGCGCGACTGGCAACGCTCATTCTGGGGCGCCAACTACCCGCGCCTCGCCGCCGCCAAGCGCCGCTACGACCCGGACGGCTTGTTCTTCGTCCATCACGGCGTGGGCAGCGAGGACTGGAGCGATGACGGATTCAGCCCCCGCCGCTGAGGCAACCATCCAGGCCCCCGCCTGCACCCAGCCAGGGACCGCCTGGGACATCCTTGGAGTATTCTGAGGGCTTGCCCTGCCGCCCCAGGGCGGCCCAGGCATGCCCGGGAGTGCCCCGGAATGAGCCGCAAAGCCGTCCAAATGGCTGAATCGGCATGAAATCGTCATGTCCCGGCTGCAAGCTGAGGCTGCAATCCCGGGGTAGGCCGTGTATCATGCGCCACCCCCTTTCATCTCTCTATCCGTAAGGAAGGATATATACCGCGATGAGCAACTTCCTCTTCACCTCCGAGTCGGTTTCTGAAGGCCACCCGGACAAAGTCGCCGACCAGATCTCCGATGCCGTCCTCGATGCGATCATCGCGCAGGATCCGCGTGCGCGCGTGGCCTGCGAAACGATGGTGAAGACGGGCGTGGCGATCGTCGCCGGCGAGATCACCACCAGCGCCTGGATCGACCTGGAAGCGCTGACCCGCAAGGTCATCGTCGACATCGGCTACGACTCTTCGGACGTCGGCTTCGACGGCGAGACCTGCGGCGTGCTGAACCTGATCGGCAAGCAGTCGCCCGACATCAACCAGGGCGTGGACCGCAAGAAGCCGGAAGAACAGGGCGCTGGCGACCAGGGCCTGATGTTCGGCTACGCGACCAACGAAACCAAGGACTTCATGCCGGCTGCGATCTACTACTCGCACCGTCTGGTCGAGCAGCAGGCCAAGGTCCGCAAGAAGAAGAACTCGCCGCTGCCGTGGCTGCGTCCGGACGCCAAGAGCCAGGTCACCCTGCGTTACGAAGACGGTGTCGCCACCGCCATCGACGCCGTGGTGCTGTCGACCCAGCACGATCCGAGCGTGAAGCAGAAGGATCTGATCGAAGCCGTGCGCGAGCACATCCTCAAGCCCGTGCTGCCGGCCAAGCTGCTGCACAAGGGCACCAAGTTCCACATCAACCCGACCGGCAAGTTCGTGATCGGCGGCCCGGTGGGCGATTGCGGCCTGACCGGTCGCAAGATCATCGTCGACACCTACGGCGGCTGGGCCCGTCACGGTGGTGGCGCGTTCTCGGGCAAGGATCCGTCCAAGGTTGACCGTTCGGCTGCCTACGCTGCGCGTTATGTCGCCAAGAACATCGTGGCTGCCGGCATCGCCGACCGCTGCGAAGTGCAGGTGAGCTACGCCATCGGCGTGGCCGAGCCGACCTCCATCTCGGTCACCACCTTCGGCACCGGCAAGATCGCCGACGAGAAGATCGAGAAGCTGATCCGCAAGCACTTCGACCTGCGCCCGTACGGCATCATCAAGATGCTCGACCTGGTGCACCCGATGTACCAGCAGACCGCCAGCTACGGTCACTTCGGCCGCACCCCGTACGAAGTGAAGGGTCCGGACGGCAAGACCTACACCGCGTTCTCGTGGGAAAAGACCGATAAGGCCGAAGCGCTGCGCGCCGATGCCAAGCTGAAGTAAGCACCGCTTGCTTCAACACGAAAACGGGCCGCGAAAGCGGCCCGTTTTTTTGGAAGATGCGGTGTCGCTGTCTCGAATCGTCGGCCTAGCGAACGCGCGTGAAGTAGTTCGTCTTCATGACGGGCGTGCCGCTTTGTCCGGGATAAACCGCTGTCTCGACCATCGTATGTCCATCGGGCAGTGCCGAATAAATACGCGTCGAAACCAGCACGCCCTCCTTCTGCAGCGCCATCACCAGCACATTGGGCGCCGGCTGCTTGAACGTCCCTGTGTCCGCCTCGGGACTGTTCGTGATGACCGTGGACGATCCATCGAGTACCGGCGTGCTGGCGGAATGCACCTCTTCGCCGGGGCGATAGACAATATCGACGTGCATGTTCCAGGTGTTGCTGCCTGCATCGCCAAACGTAAACCGCACGCTCTTCGGACGCTGTTCGGGCGGCGCCGGCATGCGTGAGGTGTCCAATGACCAGCTGCCAAGCAGCGGGGCATTGATGGCGTGTTTTGCAGAGGCGTCTGTCGATGATCCGAGTGGCGCAGCCACAGTCAGCGAGGACGCCAGGGCGACAACGGATGCCAAGACCAAGGCTTTGAGCGTGAGCTTCATGTCCTGTCCTTTTCTTCCCAGGTTTGCGGGGTCGACGCTCAGAGTGTCTTCCATCAACGTGCGCTGAGCCCAGGGGCCAACATGTTGGCTTTGAGTTGCGACGACATCTTTTCCACGCGACGGCATCGCCGACACCGCATCATCCCCCCAAAACAAAACGGGCCACCCGCAGGCAGCCCGTTATCGCAATCTGGTTTGACCAACGCTTACTTGTCCGGCGACCCACCAGCCGAGGCGACCTTCTGGCCAGCAGCCGCAGCGACCTTGGTGCTGCGGGCGGTGGTGGCGGGACAGGTGGCGCCTTTTTTCTTCTTCGAGCAGGTCGCCGCGGTGGCGACGGTGTCCGCCTTCGAACCGCGGCGATGGTGGCGGCGCGAGGCCGGCGTGGCGTCGGCCAGGGCCGTGCCCTTGGCGGCGACACTGCCCTTGCCGCGGCGGGCCTTGCCGCTGGCCAGGCCTGCCGGTGCTTCGCCAGCCTGGGCCACCAGTTCGGACGGCGTTTCCTGGTTCTCGAAACCGTCGTCGAGCAGGCGCGCCATCAGGCGGTCACGGGTGGCGGCGGTGCGACCGCCCATCACCACGGAGAACAGGCGGCGACCATCCTTGACGGCGGTGGAGGCGAGGTTGAAGCCCGAGGCATTGGTGAAGCCGGTCTTCAGGCCGTCCATGCCGGGGTACTTGTCCATCAGGTTGTTGTGGCCGCGCACCAGGTGACCGCGGAACATGAAGTCCTTGGTCGAGAACAAATGCGCGTACTGCGGAAAGTCGTGGTACAGCGCCATGGCCAGCTTGCTCATGTCGCGGGCCGTGGTGGTGTCTTCCGGGTCGGGCAGGCCCGAGGCGTTGGCGAAACGCGTGTTGCTCATGCCCAGCAGCTGGGCCTGCGCGTTCATCATTTCGACGAAGTGACCTTCCGAACCGCCCAGACCTTCAGCGACCACGGTGGCGGCGTCGTTGGCGGACTTGGTGATCATGCCGAGCACGCAGTCTTCGACCGTGATGGTCTGGCCGTTGCGCAGGTCGAGCTTGGTCGGCGCCTTGGCGGCAGCCCACGAGGAAACGGGAAGCTCCTGATCCATCTTGAGCGTGCCGTTCTGGATCGCCTGGAAGGCGAGGTACATCGTCATCATCTTGGCCAGCGAGGCCGGATGGTTCGGCTCGTCCGCATTCACCGCAGTGATGACCTGGCCGTCGGTTTCATTGATGACGATGGCGGCATAACCCGCATGAGCCACGCTCGCGAAACAGCCGGCGACGCCTACCAGCATGGCCAGTAGACCTTGGCGCCAGGATGCTCCCCTGGCCAGCGTGTTGGACTTGATAGCCACCCCAGTTCCTCGCTCTCGCCACCGCTTCAACCGGCGTTACAAACCCTGAACCGCAACACAGCGCCACGGGTCAAGACAATACTTGAATTACATCACATAAGTCCATGTTTCCATGGACGATAAAACAGCGACGGCGCATCGGCGC